>DOJA01000035.1:4667-11911 GCA_003511945.1 Phycisphaerales bacterium
GTCACCGGCGCGCACCTGCGCGCGGAGATCGGCGACCGCCCGATCGCGTACGCAATGCGGGACACGATCCTGGACCGGCTCTCGCGCCGGCCCGAGGACGAACGCCTGGGCGTGCTGGTGTGCTCGGACATCTGGTACCTGAACAACGACGAGCTCCGCGCGTGCCCGACAATCAGCATCGGCGGCCCCGGCGTGAACGCCCTGGCGGCGTTCCTGGTCGAGCGACTGCCCTCGGCGTTCACCGTGAAGGATGTGCTCACCGTGCAGATGGACACCGACTTCGTGGACCTGATCGCCTCGTGCTGGGGCCACGGGACCGCCCCCACACGGTCGGCGGCGGAGGCGTTCATCGCGCGCTACCTTGACCTGTTCCTGGAGAAGGCGGTGCTGCGGGCGGTGTGAGGCCGACGCCCTCCGCTAGTCTCCCCTCCATGCGCATCCTGCTGACCAACGACGACGGCATCCACNNGCTGACGAACTTGTTCCCGGCACCATGCTCGATCTCCTGCTCGACCCCCTGACGGGCACCGAGCGTAGCCGATGGGCGGTTCCGGGCGATGGCGGCAGCGACGACGAGATGACGGGTTGCAAACCCGTCCCACCGAAGAGCGAGAAGCAAGAGGAGAAGCACAAGGAGAAGGAGAGGGACAAGCAGCACGCGAGGCCTTGGGCAGCTCGGGCGGGCGCGTATGCTCGCGGCATGCGCATCCTGCTTACCAACGACGACGGCATCCACGCCCCGGGGATCGAGGCGCTGTACCGCGCGCTGGTCGACCTGGACGGGCGGTTCGGCGGGCCGGTGTGCGGGGCGGAGGTGGTCTGGCCGGTGGCCCCGCTCGAGGTGCAGTCCGCGACCTCGCACGGCGTCACCTTCAGGACGCCCCTGATGGTCACCCAGGAGACGGTGAGCCCGGAGATGACCGGGCTGGCGGTGGACGGGCGTCCGGCGGACTGCGTGAAACTGGCGATCTGCTCGCTGTGGCCGGAGCGGTTCGGTGCGGGCTCGCGTCCGGACCTGGTGATCAGCGGGATGAACGCGGGGGCCAATGTCGGGATCAATGTGATCTACTCGGGCACGGTGGCGGCGGCGATCGAGGCGGCGTTCCTGGGGGTGCCGTCGATCGCGGTGTCGCTGCACCTGGGGCGCGGGACGACGCGGTTCGACCTCGGGGCCGCGCACGCGCGCCGGGCGATCGAGCGCGTCGTGCGGGGCGGGATGACGGGCGACGCGGAGGCGCCCCTGGGTCCGCACGACTGCCTGTCGATCAACATCCCCTGCTGCCAGCAGGAGCCGCTCGACCCGCCGACGCCCGAGGAGCCGGAACTGGTGTTCTGCCCGATGAACACGCACGGGCTGAACGACTCCTACGAGCGCCGGGTCTCGCCCGGCGGGGACCTGTACTACTGGGCGAGCGGCCACGGGCTGGACTTCCGCTCCGCGGACCCGGGGACGGATGTGGACCTGCTGCTGCGCCGGAAGATCACCGTGACCCCGCTGCGGTACGACCTCACGGCGCACCATCGGCTGGCGCCCTGGCGCCGCGCGCTGGACGGTGCGCCGGCGCGCCCGTGAAGAAACAACAGGCGGCACGACGCTTGCCGTGCCGCCCGGAGGGAGAAAGAGAGACTGGGTGAACCGCGTGGAGCAGGCGCTTCCGTGCGCCCGCTTCACGCGAGCGATCGGGTCAGTTGAGGAGCGACTCGACCTCCGCGGACTGCTGGGCGAGGTTCTCGCGGATCTCGGCGAGGGCCTTGTCGGTGAGCTTCAGGGACTCGCTGATGGAGGGATCGATGTCGAGCGAGGGCAGGTCGAGGCGGTAGCCCCCGGTGAGCTCGCCCGCGAGCCGGTCGGCGACATAGACCACGCTCACCAGCGTGCGGGCCTCCGAGGGCGCGTCGTGCGGGGCGTGGTGGTTGCCGGTGACGGCGGCGAAGACCTTGGGGAACTTCCACTTCTCGCTCAGCGCCTTGCCGAACTCCTGGTGGGTGGCGCCGAAGGCCTTCTGCTCGAGGTCGAGCATCGCCAGCGAGGGGACGCCCTCCTTGCTGACCTTCAGGTTGTTCATCACCTCGATCAGCCCGTTCCGGTTGACCTGGAGCTCGACCATCACGCCGATGTCGTGCATGAGCCCGGCGAGGAAGGCCTCGTCGGGGAGCCCGAGCTTCGCCTGGTCAGCGATGATCTTGGCCGCGGCGGCGGTGTGGACGGAGTGCGCCCACAGGTCCTTGGCGCTGAACGCCGGGCACAGCTGCCCGCCCTTGAAGAGCTTGGCGAGCGACGCGGAGATGGCGATGTTCTTCACCGCGTTGAGCCCCAGAAGGACGATCGCGCGGTTGATCGAGCCGATCTGGCCCGGCAGGCCGTAGAAGGAGGAGTTGACGACCTTGAGGATGCGGCTGCACAGCGCCGGGTCGTTGGCGATGACCTGGTGAAGGTCCTGGGCGGTCGAGGTGGGATCCTCGACGAGCTCGACGATCTTGAGCGTGATCTCGGGCAGGGTCGCGATGTGGCTGATCTCGCGGATCGCGTTGTCGACGACGCTGGCGCCCTTGGGCTTGCTGGTCGTGTCGGCGGCCTTGGCGTTCATGAGCGGGGGATCTCCCTTGGGCTGCTGCGCGTCACGCGCCGCGGGCCGCGTCGGGGTCATCGTCGAGTTCCCGGTCCGACTTTCGTCTTGCCCCTTCGGCGCAGACGAATCGGTGGGCTTCCCCAACCGTCAGTATGCGCAGCGCTTGCGGGACCATCCCCGATCGTGGGGGTTGATCTCGGCGAGGAGTGCGACGGCGCGTTCCCCGGCGCGCCCGTCGCCGTAGGGGTGGGTCAGCGTTGAGCGGTCGAGCGCGAGCGCGTGTCCGATGGCCCGGGCGACCGCGCCGGGCGTGGGCTCAAGAGCGTCGATGACGCTCGGGGGGCGCTCGCGCCCGCCCTGGCGGGGTCCGATGTTCACCGCGGGCAGTCGCAGGGCGGCGGCCTCGATGAGCGCCGCGCTGGAGTTGCCGACGATCACGCCCGACGGGTCGAGCGCCAGGCGCTTGAGCAACCCGACGAACCGGCCGCGCGGGAGGTGGTCCACCAGCGGCCAGCCGTTCGCGCCCGCCGCTCTCTGAAGTTCATCGAGCACCCACTCGCGCCCCGCGTCGAAGTTGGGCGAGAGCACAAGCACGCGGCGCCCTGCGAGGGCCTGGGCGGCGGCGCGAACCCAGGCGCGCTCTTCCGATTCGCTCAGCCCGGCGGGGTGCAGCAGCAGGACCGCGCTGGGCGCGTCGAGCTCGCGCAGTGGCTCGTCGTCCAGTGGCGGAGTGTCACGGAGGGCGTCGATCGCGGGCGAGCCGATGAACTGGACGCGGTGCTGCTCTTCGCCCGAGCGCAGCAGGCGGGCCGCGGACTGGGGCGACGCGGCAAGGTGCAGGTGCGCCAATCGTGACAGGGCGTGGCGCATGGACTCGTCGACGATGCCCTCGGCGCGGTCCCCCGCGTGGAGGTGCGCGAGCCCCACGCCCGCGATGGCGGCGGCGGCTCCGGCGGCGAACGCCTCGATGCGGTCGCCCAGCACGACGACCCAGTCGGGCGCGACGCGCTCGAACAACGAGGCGAACGAATCGATGCCGCGACCGACGGCACGGGCGTCGTGGAAGCGCCCGGTCTCGCCCGGGCGCTGCATCTCGATGCGGGCGCCTAGAGCGACGCCGGCGTGCTGGACATCGCGCCAGGTCTCGGCGGGGGGCAGGAGGTGCGAGCCGCAGGCGACGACGGAGGTCGAGAGCGCCGGGTGGGCCAGCGCGGCACGGATGACGGGCAGCAGGAGCCCGAAGTCGGCGCGGGAGCCGGTGACGACAAGGATGGATCGTGCGCCGGTCACGACAGATCATCCGCGTGCAACGGCGCGTCCGCCTCGACCGCGCGGGCCAGCGGGCGCCCGACAACCTCGGACAGTCGCCACGGCTCGAGGCCGGTGCCGGGGCGCTTGACGCAGAGGTCCCCGGGCGCGAGCGTGCGCCCCGCGCCGAGCGCGCGGGTGGTGACGATCGACTGGCGGCTCACGCTCCGGACATCGCGCTCGACGGCGCCGACTGACTTGTGCCCCGAGCCCAGCATCGTGAAGGCCAGGCGCGCCAGGCGGGCGTACTCAGCGAACTGCGCGGGGTCGAGCGACGAGGCGTGGTCAGGGCCCTTGGCGCGCCGATCGAGCGTCAGGTGCTTCTCGAGGATGCACGCGCCCGCGCTGACCGCGATCATGCCGGTCTCGACGCGCTCGGTGTGATCGCTGTACCCGGTGGGCCGGCCGGTGCGTCGGCGGATCTGCGCCAGCGCGCCGATCGACGCCTCGGCGTCGGGCGTGGGGTAGGCGCTGACGCACTGCAGCAGCGCGAGCGGGGCGCCGGCGCTCCAGGAGACGGCGCGCTCGATCTCCCCGAGGTCGGCGGCCCCGGTGCTCAGGATCAGCGGCCTGCCGGTCCGCGCCAGGGACTCGATGAGCGGGCGATGGATGATGTCGGGGGAGGCGGTCTTGTAGGCGTCGAAGCCCACGCTCTCCGCCTCGGGCACAAGGGGCGTGCTGAACACGGTGGCGATGCACGCCAGGCCCAGGGCGCGGGCGCGGGAGGCAATCGCGGCGAGCGCACGGGCGTCCAGCTCCAGGCGGCGCAGCATGTTGATGGGGTCGCGCTCCCCCGCGTCGCGCTGATACTGGGCGAGCGCGCCCGCGCGGCTCATGAGAAGGTCGGCCCTGAAGAACTGCACCTTCACCGCGTCGGCCCCGGCCCGGGCGGCGGCCTCGGTCAGAGCGAGCGCCTGCTCCGCAGAGCCGTCGTGGTTCACGCCGATCTCCGCGATGATGAGGGGCGGGCATCCGTCGCCGATGGTGCGCTCGCCGATTCTCATCGATGGGCTCCGGCCCGTGCGGAGAGGACCGCGTCGGCGACGATCAGGTCGATCTCGCTGTCGATGTCGACCACGGCGCCCCCCGGACTCACGATCCCGCGCCGATCGGCGCCGAAGAAGGCGTGCGGGCCGGGCGTCACGCCGGGAACTTCCAGGTACAGCGCTCCGCGCGTGACGACCAGCACGCCGCCGTCGGGGATGTGCGCCGGGGGAAGGTCCTGGCGACGGTACACGCCGTGGTTGAGCACGGGGCCTTCCCACGGACGGACGACGCCGCCCTGATCGGCGGGCGCGACGACGGCGGTCCACCACGGGTGGTGCTTGCCCACGGGGGCGTAGGATTGCACGGAGTGCGCGCCGGTCTCGCGGAGCATCGCGACGGCGCGCCCGACGAGCCCCGCGGGGCGCACGGGGACATTGGCGTAGAGGATCACGACGGCGTCGAATCGCTCGCGGGGCGTCGGCTCTTCGAGCGCGCGCACCGCGTGGCGGGCGGCGGCGTCCACGGTCGCTGTGTCATCGGCCAGTTCGGGCGGGCGGGCGACGACATCAATTCCCAGCGCCAGCGCGAGTTCCTGCGCATCGGGCGCATCGGTGCTGAGGGCGGTGCGCGCGACGGCGCCGGCGTCGCGTGCGGCGAGCGCGTGGTCGATCGTCCAGCACAGGCAGGGCCGCCCGGCGACGGGGCGCATGTTCTTCCCGGGCACGCCCTTGCTCCCGGCGCGGGCGAGGATGAGCGCCAGCGTGTTCACCAGCCGGTCCACAGGTCGGGGTGCTGGTCGCCTCCGGAGCGCACTGCGTTCAGGCGGTGCGCGGCGAGCACGCGCCAGGCGTCCGGGACGCTCCCCTCACGGAGGTCCGCGATCGCGCGGGCCGGGTTGCGTTCGTCGGCGAGCACAGCGCCCGAGGCGCTGACGCGCAGCCGCGCGCGCCAGTCGCGTCGGGCGGCTTCGCGCGCCTTGCCCAGAGGTTCGAGTCGCTCCGCGCGCTCGGGGGCTGGGAGCTGGTCGAGGACGCCCCAGCCGCAGACGACGAAGGCGCGGTCGATGAAGCCCTCGACCTCGCTGTAGACAGCGTCGCGCTTGAGCAGTCGGGGGACGACGAACGGGCGAGGGACGCCGAGGTCGGTGCGCCGGGCACGGAGCAGTCGGGCGGTGTTGTCCATCGCGCGGTCGTGGGCGTCGAGACCCCGGATCGCGTGGTAGGTGGCGCGCGAGCCGGCGTGAAGGTCGATGCTGACGACCTCGGCCCCGCTGGAAGCCAGGCGCTCGACCGTCTCCGGCGCGCAGAGCAGCTCCGTGCGCACATGCACGGGCAGCCCCGCGCCAAGGGCTTCGGCGATGATGTCGAACACGCCCTCGTGCAGGAGCGGATCGCCCGCGCCGGAGCCCAGGGACAGCACCAGCGCCGGGTTCAGGGCGCCCGCGGCGCGCACAACGCGGATGGCCAGGTCGGTCGGTGTGTCGCGGGCGTCACCGCGTTCGTCGCCGGTCCGCCGCTCGGTGAGATCGAGGATCAGTTCCTCCGGGGCGAGCGCTGCCCGCTCGGAGGCGAGGGTGTCGGCGGCGCGGACAATCGTCCTCGCGTCCGCGGCGCCGGTGGCGAGGACCGACTCGATGACCGCCCGGCGCTCGGGGGAATCGGGCACGAAGCGCTGGGCGCACTGGCGCACCGGCGCTTCGAGCTGCACGCAGGCGCTCGAAGCGATGGGGTCCGTGCGCGGGCGCAGGGGGTTGTAGCCGAGCACGCCTCCGATGGAAGCGAAGGGGTCGCCCGCGGCCCGCCCCTGCGCAAGGTCCGAGATCATCGCGGCGCTGACGACGGCGCCGGCGAGCCCGGGCGGCGCCTGAGAGAAGACAACGGGCGAAGCGTCCGGGCTTTCGCGCCAGCGCTCGACCACCCGATCGCACAGCGCGGGATCGACGAGCGCCCAGTCGCCCCCGACAACAAGGGCGGCGTCAAGCCCCAGTGCGCGGAGCGCCGGGGCGAGGAGCGCGGGTTGAACCAGTTCGTCGTACACGGTGGCCCCCCCGAGCCCGCCGCGCCAGCAGGCGCTCGCCCACGCGCGGGCGGCGCGCCCCCCCCGGAAGTGGGCGCCGAGCGAGCCGGAGGGGGCCGCGTGGAGGCGCAGCGGAGCGTTCGGCGGCAGCATGGCGCGGATGCGCTCGGGGTCGTCGGTCAGCACAGTGACGGGCGTGCCCATGAGCGCGGAGCAGCCCGTGAGGCGCTCGACTGTGCGCGCCAGCGCGTTCCGCCCGGCGAGCGGGCGCGCCAGGTCGCGCTGGGCGCCGAGCGACGAGAGCGCCGGCTCCGCGACGACGACAGCCCCGATCGTCCGCGCCCGCGGGGACGCGGGGGCGGT
>DOJA01000305.1 GCA_003511945.1 Phycisphaerales bacterium
CCCGCTCATCTCGCCCCGGCCCGGTCCTACACTCACCCCCCATGCCCCTGCCCCGCCTCGCCATTGTTGGCCGCCCGAATGTCGGGAAGTCCTCGCTCATGAACATGCTGGCGGGGGCGAAGGTGTCGATCGTCGACCCCACCCCGGGCGTCACGCGCGACCGCGTCACGACCATCGTCGAACTCACGCCCCCCGAGCCGGACCAGCCCACCCGCCTGGTCGAGATCACCGACACCGGGGGCTACGGGGTGTACACCGCCGAGGGCGGGCGCTTCGACGACGCGGGCGAGGACCTCGCCCGCCTGACCGGCGACATCGAGCGCCAGATCGCGGCGGCGGTGCAGCGGGCCGACTTCATCCTCTTCGTCATCGACGCCCAGGACGGGGTGACCGCCCTGGACCAGACCGTGGCCCAGCTGCTGCGCCGCAGCGCCGCCCGCGGCCCCCGGGGGGAGGGCGCGGCGCCCGCGGTGATCCGCGTGGTCGCGAACAAGGTGGACGCCCTCAGCTGGGAGCCCTTCGCGATGGACGGCGCCTCGCTGGGCTTCGGCGAGCCGCTGATGGTCTCGGCCAAGGTCAACTACCGACGCCGCCAGTTCGTCGAAGCGCTCTACGAGATGATCGCCGACACCGACCCCAAGGCCCGCGCCGAGGCCTTCCCGGAGATGAAGATCGCCATCGTCGGGCGGCGGAACGCGGGCAAGTCGTCGTTCGTCAACGCGCTGGCGGGCGAGGAGCGCTGCATCGTCTCGGAGATCGCCGGCACCACGCGCGACGCGCTCGATGTCCGCTTCGAGATGGACGGCAAGTCGTTCGTCGCCATCGACACCGCCGGGCTCCGCAAGCGGACCCGCCTGGCCGACTCGGTCGAGTACTTCGCCTACCACCGGGCGTTGTCGGCGATCGACCGCTCCGATGTGTGCCTGATGCTCATCGACTCGACCCGCGCCGTGACCGCGGTGGACAAGCGCCTGGGCGCCCATGTGCGCGACCACCACAAGCCGTGCGTCATCGTGGTGACCAAGTGGGACCTGACCGAGGGACGCACGAACCGCAAGGGCCAGCCGATCAGCACCGACGACTACGCCCAGTACCTGGGCAAGGAGCTCCCGGGCATGGCGCTGTGCCCGATCGTGTTCACCTCCGCGACGCGGCGCGAGGGGCTGCACGAGGCGGTCGCGCTCGCGCACGAGCTGCACCACCAGTCGCTGCAGCGCGTCCCGACCGCGAAGCTCAACGAGGTGCTCAAGGGCATCATGAACAAGCGCGGCCCCGGTGGCGCGCTGGGGGTCAAGGCCAAGGTGCTCTATGTGGCGCAGGTCGCGGTCGGCCCCCCCACCATCGTGATGGTCGTGAACAAGCGCGACGCCTTCACGGCGCAGTACGAGAAGTACCTGCTCAACCGGCTCCACGAGGAGCTGCCGTTCCCCGAGGTGCCGATCCGGCTCCTGCTGCGAGAGCGCCAGCGCGCGCCGGTCGAGGAGATGAAGGCCGGCGGGCGCCAGGCCGCCCACGACGACGCACGCCTGGTCCCCGCCTTCGACCCGCGCGAGGTCGTGCGCTACACCGAGGGCGATCCCGACGAGGCGATGGACACCTCGCTCATCGAGTCCCCCGAGGGGTTCGAGGAGGACGACGACGAGGGAGACGAATAGCCCCTCACACCGCCGCCCGGGAAGCGTACTGGCGGGCGTAGTACTCGCGGTAGGCGCCGCTCTTGACGCGACGCCACCAGGAATCGTTGTCCACATACCAGCGGACCGTCGACTCCAGGGCCGCGGGCCAGGACGAGCGCGTGGGCTTCCATCCCAGTTCGCGGGCGATCTTGGACGCGTCGATCGCGTAGCGCCGGTCGTGGCCCGGGCGGTCGGCGACGGGCTGGATCATCTCCTCGCCCTTGCCCATCGCGCTCAGGATCGACCGGGTCAACTCGAGGTTCGACCGCTCGTTGTCGCCCCCGATGTTGTAGACTTCGCCCGGGCGGCCCCGGTCGAGCACCGCGAGCACCGCCTCGCAGTGGTCCTCGACATGCAGCCAGTCGCGGACATTCAGCCCGTCGCCGTAGAGAGGGACCTTCTTGTTCTCGAGCAGGTTGGTCACGAAGAGCGGGATGACCTTCTCGGGGAACTGGAACGGCCCGAAGTTGTTCGAGCAGCGCGTGGTCACGATGTCCATGTGGAAGGTCTCGTGGTACGCGCGGCACAGCAGGTCGCCCGCGGCCTTGCTGGCGGCGTAGGGGCTGTTGGCGACCAGCGGCAGCCCTTCGTGGAACTTCAACTCCGGGCGGTTGAGCGGGAGCGAGCCGTACACCTCGTCGGTGCTGACATAGACGAACCGGACCGGCCCGCCCTTGCGCCGGCGCACCGCGTCCAGCAGGCACTGCGTGCCCATGACATTGGCCTGGAAGAATGGACGAGAGTCCATGATCGAGCGATCGACATGGCTCTCGGCGGCCATGTGGACCACCGCGTCGGCCTCGTTCACCAGGCGCTGGACGAGCGGCGCATCGTTGATGTCCCCGTGATGGAACGAGTACCGCGCGTCGGTGTCGACGCCCGCGAGGTTCTCAAGGTTGCCGGAGTAGGTCAGCGCGTCCAGGTTGATCAGGCGCAGGTCGGGGCGGGTCCGCAGGGCCAGGCGGACGAAGTTGGAGCCGATGAACCCGGCGCCGCCGGTGAGCAGGATGGTCTTGGTCGGGGGCATGGCGGACTCCGGTCGTGAGGGTCAACGGGATGCCGGCGCCGGATCGGGCAGCTGCGCGATGACGCCCGCGAGGTTGTCGGTCCAGTGGGGCATGGGACCGAGCAGGCGCTCGGCGTCGGAGATGTCCAGCACGCTGTAGCCCGGGCGCGGCGCCGGACGGGGGAACTCGCGGGTCGTGCAGGGCTCGAGCGGGCACGCGCCCGGGGTGAGGGCCGCGATCTCGCGGGCGAACTCGAACCACGAGCACTCTCCGCCATCGGTGAGGTGCCAGAGCCCTTCCGCCTCCTGCGCGAGCAGGGCCGCCGAGGCGAGCGCCAGGTGCTCGGCGGAGGTCGGGCGCCCGCGCTGGTCGTTCACCACCCGCACCAGCGGCCTCGTGCGGAGCAGGCCACGCATGGTCAGGACGAAGTTCTTGCCCCATGGGGCGTAGAGCCACGAGGTCCGCACGATGACGCCCCGGCAGCCGGAGGACTCGATGGCCTCCTCGCCCGACGCCTTGGTGCGTCCGTAGGCGCCCAGTGGGCGTCGCGGGGCATCGACGGGGATCGGCTCACGGGCCGAGCCGTCGAAGACATAGTCGGTGCTGTAGTGAACGAGCGTCGCCCCCGACCGACGGCACGCCTGCGCGAGGGCGCCGACACCGTCGGCGTTGAGCGCCCGTGCTTCACCCTCGCGGGATTCGGCGCCGTCGACATCGGTCCAGGCGGCGCAGTTGATGACGGTCCGCCACGGGCCGGACGAGGCGGGCGCCAGCGTCGCGGGGCGCTTGAGGTCGAAGTCCGCCACGGGGGGCGCGTCGTAAGCCACCCGTGAACGCGACAGCAGCCCGCGCCAGGCGCGCCCGAGCATGCCGCCGGCGCCGATGAGCAGGACGGGGCTCTGGATCTGGCTGGGCTCTGAGGGGTTCATGGCGCTGGGCTGTGCGCACGCGGGCGTCAGCGGTGGACGGTCTCCCACGGGAACCCGCCGACGGCGTCGAAGGGGATGCGCTGCTCGTCGGGGGCCGCCGGGTTGTAGGCGTGGGTGACGAAGTACAGCAGACCCGCGGGCGCCGGCCCGACCGTCGCGGCCCCGTGCCACAGGGGCGGCGGGATGACGACGATGCCCGGGCGCTTCTCGCCGATGACCAGCGACCACGCCCTCCCGTCCTCTTCACGATAGACGCCGACCTTGATGTGCCCCATGAGGCACATCCAGAAGTCGGTCTGGTCGCGGTGGCGGTGCCAGGCCTTGATCGTGCCCGGGTACTGCACGGAATAGTTGATCTGTCCCTTGGGCGAGAGCACGCCCGTGAACTGGTTCATGAGCGACCAGCCGCGGTCGTCGGCGTAGAACGACGCGGGCACAAAGACGGGCTCGCGGGCGCCCCGGGCGGCCTCGAACGCCGCGACGAGCGAGCCCTCGGCGCTGCGGGGCGTGTGGAGCCCGCTGATCGCTCGTGTGTCCGGGGTGGGTCTGTCCACGGTGCTCACGCCTTGGCGACGAAGAGGGAGCCCTCGTTCGGCGCGGGGGTCCCGGTGTGGTTGGCCCCGCCCCGGGCGACGAGCGAGGCGGCGCGGAAGAGACTCTCGACCGTCCCGGCGTCGGTCCACCAGCCGTCGAGCACCTCGAAGGTGAGGTCGCCGCGGCGCATGTAGGCGTTGTTCACATCGGTGATCTCGAGTTCGCCCCGGGCGCTGGGCTTGAGGTCCTTGCACATCTCGAACACATCGCTGTCGTAGAAGTAGATGCCCGTGACCGCGAGGTTGGAGGCGGGCTGCTTGGGCTTCTCGACAATCTCGACGATCCGCGCGTCGCGCCCCGGGCTGTCCAGGCGCGCGACGCCGAACCGCTCGGGGTCGGGCACTTCCTTGAGCAGGAGCTTGGCGCCGGACCGCTGCGTGAAGAAGTCGCCCGCGGCCCGGCGGATGTTCCCCTCGATAATGTTGTCGCCCAGGACGACGCACACCTTGTCGCGGTCGGCGAACTCCTCCGCGAGCTTCAGGGCGTCGGCGATGCCCCCCTCGCCCTCCTGGTAGGCGTACTCCAGGTGCTTCACGCCCAGGTGCTTGCCGTTCTTGAGGAGTTTGAGGAAGTCCCCCGCGTGCTCGCCACCGGTCACGATGATGATGTCCCGGATCCCCGCGTTGAGCAGGCACTGGATCGGGTAATAAATCATGGGCCGGTCGTACACCGGCAGGAGGTGCTTGTTGGTGACGAGCGTGAGCGGCCTGAGCCGGCTCCCCAGCCCCCCCGCGAGGATGATGCCCTTCATCGGTCTGCTCCCTGACGCGGACGCCCGGACGCCAACGCGTCCGGGAACCCGGGCGGACTCGTCCTCTACGAACTTCGGCGTTTTCCTGTGCGGGCCGAAGGGAAAGAAGTCTATCGGGCGTCGATCGGGCGATCCATGCCCCGTCCCCCCGGGGCGCCGAGGGGGTGGCGATCCTTGCGCGTGCTGATGACCACCCTCGGGGCCGCGGGAGACCACCTGCCGTTGCTGGGGGTCGCGCGTGCGCTGGCGGCGCGCGGGCACGGGCTGATGTGCGCCCTGGACGAGCCCTGGCGGACCCGGGCGGAGGCGCTGGGGCTCGAAGCCGTCTCGCTCGGCCCCGCTCCGGTGGTCGTGCAGCGCGGCTCCATGACCCGCCCGGTCGAGGGATCGATCGCCTTTCTGAGGCGGGCCGTGATCCCCCGGGTCCCCGCGATGGTCGAGGCGCTCGAGCGGGCCTCCCGCGCGCACCGGGCGGATGTGATCCTCGGGCACCACATCTCGCTGGGCGCTCCGTGGGCCGCGCGGCGGCTGGGCATCCCCTGGGCGATGGCCTGCGTCGCCCCGGCGTCGTGGACCTCACTCGAGCAGGTTACCGTCTACCCAGGGATGCCCGACAAGGACCGGTATTCCCCCCGCGTCATGCGGGGCGCGGTGGCGCTCGGCAAGCGTGTGACCAACGCGCTCGTTGATCCGCTCCTTAACCGTCACCGGCGCGCGCTGGGGCTCCCCGTGGCGCGGGGGACGATGTTCAACGAAATGTTCTCCGGGATCGTCAACCTGGGGCTCTGGCACCCGGTGTTCCGGGCGCCGGCCGCCGACGATGCGCCGCGCTCCACCGTCTGCGGCTTCGTGCGTCCGCCGGAACTTCTTGTCGCCGACCCGCGCCCCGGCGCCCGCGTGCGCGCGTTCCTGGAACGGGGCGCCCCGCCGATCGTCATCACGCTGGGAACGAGTGTTCCCCACGCCGCCGAGCGGTTCTTTGCCAGGGCGCTGTCGTGGTGTGCGGCAACCGGGACGCGCGCGGTGCTCTTGACCGGCGGGGCTCGCGTCGATCCGTCCCTCGTCCCGCCCTGCGGAATCGTCGAGGCGTACATCCCTCTGGAAGACCTGCTCCCCCGCGCGTCGGCGGTGGTCCACCACGGCGGGCTGGGGACCATCGCCGCCGCGCTGCGCGCGGGCGTGCCGATGGTGTGCGTGCCGCACCTGCACGATCAGTTTGACAACGCGGCGCGATGCCGACGCCTGGGGGTCTCGGTGACGGTCCATCGGCGGCACCGGGGCGGGCTGGGGGCAGCGATCGCGCGGGTGACGGGGGATCCCTCGTTCCGCAGCGCCGCCCGCACGGTCCAGGCGGCCATCGCGGGCGAGGACGGCGCGAACCGCGCTGCCGAAGAGCTTGAACGGGCGATGGGCGCGTAGAGCACTTCGTCTGCACGCGACGCGTGCGGACGAGTCAAGAAGGGGTAGAGCGGCGGGCGAGTCAATCTCCCGCCTTGGAACGCAAGACACCGGATCAGAGGAGTTGCGCTACGCCGCCAGGCCGTGGTCGTCGGCGTGGCCATGATCGTCCTCTTCCACATCGAACCCCGGCCACTGCTTGTCGGGCGTGTGGCGGTGGTGGATGCGGACGACGCGGTCGAGCTGCTCGCCGAAGATGTCGCGGATGACCCTCAGGTGCGCGAGCGTGGTGTCGGGGAAGGGGTTGCGCCGGTCGCGGAACAGGGCGAAGACCGCCAGGCAGTCGCCGTCCTCGTCGCGGCAGGCGAAGACAACGAGCGCCGAGTCGTTCAGCCACTGCGCGTCGTCGCCCAGCGCCTCGTCCAGTTCGGGCGCGGTGGCGAAGCGCCGGACCTCGCGCTCCTGGTCGAACCGGGGGGCGATGACATCCGCCAGGTGGTCCAGCAGCACATCCGCCGTGTCGCGCGGGACATCGTAGTTCACATACGCGCCCAGACTGTAGTCGTCGTGCCCGGTGGGCAGGAAGACAGCGGCGTTCGTCGGGCCGGTCTTGTTCAGCAGGTACTCCAGCGTCGTGCGCAGCAGCGCCTCGACGTCCAGCTCCTGTCGCACGATGGTCGTGAACTCCGACGCCATCGTCGCGCTGGTCATCTGGTCGGCCAGGTCCTGGTAGGCGGTGACCAGGTCGTTGCACAGGTCGTCCACCTGCTTGCTGACCTCTTCCCGGGCGGAGTTCAGTCGCTTGCAGATGCGCTTGAGGCGCTCGACGCGGCGCTGCTCGTCGCGGGTGCGCCCGGCCCTCTCGGCGGCCCCCGCCACTCGGCGCGACAGCTCCGCGGGCTGGAAAGGACGGGTCACGAAGTCCGCCGCCCCGCTCCGCATGGCGTCGACCGCCGCCGCCAGGTCCGCGCGGTCGGAGACCACCACGCAGCAGGTCGCCCGGGCCCGGTCGCCGGCCAGTTCCCGCACGAGTTCGAGCCCCCCGCCGTCGGGCAGGGCCTCGTCCACGATCACCACATCGTACGAGCCAGACAGCAGCAGCACCCGCGCCTCGGCCAGCGTGGCGGCCCGCTCGAACTGGGCGTTCATCCCGTCGATCGCGCGCTCGATCTCGTCGCAGGAAGACTCGCGCCCGCTCACGCCCAGCAGGTGGATCGTCCGTGCCGACGAGCGCTCGGGCTTTGCGCCGGGCGCTCCGGGGGATCCGGGGGATCCGGGGGCTCCGGGGGCTCCGGGGGCTCCGGGGGCGGCGCTGGTCGGCCCGGCGCCGTGGGGTTCCTTGGGCTTGCGCTTGGCCATGGGCGGTGCTCTCTTCCTCGCGACTCGGGGGCGCCCCGTCGTGCGGCCCCTTGGATTCCGTCCCTCGTTCACGCCGCCTGATCGGTCCTGCCTTGCTCCGCCCGCGGGGTCGGGCGCCAGTCGGGGAGCACGATCCGGGCGCAGGTCCCCTGGCCCGGCCCGCTCTCGAGGGCCACCGTGCCCCCGTGCAACTCGACGAGGCGCCTGGCCCGGGTCAGGCCCAGGCCGCTGCGTCGCCCCGCAGGGTGCTCCGAGAAGAACGGGTCGAAGGCGTGCTTGCGCGCCCGCTCGGAGAGCCCGCGTCCTCCGTCCGTCACCGTGATCATCAGTCGGCCATCGAAGGGGTCGAGGTGAGCCCGAACCTCGACGGGGCTCTCCGAACCCGAGCGCAGCGCGTTGGCGACGAGTTCCGACGCCGCCTCCGTCAGCAGGCCCGGGTCCGCCCACACCGGCCCGTCGCAGCCCGGCTCGATGTTCACGACCACACCGGATCCGGGGGCCGCCTCCTGGGGATCGGCCCGACGGCTCCCTGTCTCAATCGCGGCCATCAGGACCGCGCGCATCGTCGTTGCTTCCCGGCGTACGGTCGGCGACGAGGCGTAGAGGTGCAGCGAGCCGATCAGGTCCGCGAGCCGGTCGGAGGCCTCGATCGCCGCCCGCAGCCCGCGCTCCCGCGAGGGATCGAGGGTCGAGTCCGCGAGGAGTTGCAGGTTGCCGCTGATGATGGTCAGCGGGTTGTTCATCTCGTGGGCGGCCCCGGCGGCGAGTTCGCCCAGGCGCGCCATCGACTCCGACTCCACCAGTCGCGCCTGCAGCGCCGACATGTCCCGGTTGGCCTCCGCCAGCTGCTCCGCCAGGCGCCGGGCGCCGTCGTGCTGGGCCGACGCGACGAGCGCCGCGCCCCAGGAGGCCCGCAGCGCCGCGACGCACTCCTCACCCGCCTCGCTCCCGAGGGAATCGCGCGTGTGGACCAGCGCGGCGCCCAGCCCCGGCCCGCCCGTGAGCGCCAGCGCCCGCAGCCCGTCGGGGGCGCCCCAGTCCGCCAGGCGCTCTTCGAGCAGGGCCAGCGCCTTCGCGGACGCGGCGCCGCCCCGCCCCTGGGTCAGGGCGAAAAGGTCGGCGTCGGGCGCGTCGGGCTCCAGCCAGGCGGTGACGGGCTCGCCCGCGCTGCCCAGCCGGAAGAGCGACCACGGCGCGCCCTCGCGCACCCGCAGCAGCACCGCGAAGGCGCTGCCCTCCAGGGCCGCCCGCGCCGAGAGCACCACGGCGGTGAGCGCCTCCGACAGGTTCCGGCGCTCCCCGCTGGAGGCGTGGAACGAGGCAATCTCTCGCAGGGCCCGCGACTGGACGGCGGCGCCGTCGGACCGGCGCATCATCGTCTCGACCAGGCGCCCCATCCGCCGGTTGGCGTTCGTCACGCACTGCACCAGCAGGTCGGAGTCGGTCTGGGCGTCGAGCCCCAGGTCCTTCGATCGCTGCGAGAGCCGCGCCCGCAGCTCGTCGTGGACGCCCCGCACCCGGCGCGGGTCGAAGCCGAACTCGCGGCACAGCTCGTCCAGGTTCGCCAGCAGCGCGTCGCTGCCCGACCACCCCAGGTGCAGGCGGCGGACCAGGGCGTCGGCGACGGTCACCACCGCGATCAGCGCGAAGTGCGGGAGTTCCGGCAGCGCGCTCGCCCGCTGGGCGTGCAGCCAGACGACATCCTGCAGGGCGTGAGGCAGCCCCCAGTGCTCCGCCAGTCGCTTCCCGGCGGCGTGATGGTCGAGGCCGATCACCGCCCGCTCGACATCCGCGATGAACACCGGGCGGGCCTCGCACAGCGCGACGACCTTCGCGTACGCCCGGGGCAGCACGCGGTCGAGCGCCAGCTTGCCCATGTCGTGCAGCAGCCCGGCCAGGAACGCCTCCTGCGGGCGGTAGCCGGTCATGCGCTCGGGGTGCGTCTCGGCGAGCAGTTCCGCGGCGCACGCCGTCGCCAGGCAGTGACGCCACAGTTCGCGCCGGTCCAGGCGGGGCGGTCCGGGCGCGTCGGGGACCAGCGGCCCCTCCTCCTCGGCCCCGCCCAGCACGCTGAAGACCTCGACACTGAGCATCGCCGCGCGCACGGACTCCATGCCGAGCATCACCGCGGCCCGGTCCACGGTGGTGATCCGCGTCGAGATCACGCGGTCGGCCCGTCGGCACAGCGACAGCAGGCGCGCCGTGAGCGCCGGGTCCGACTCGATGACCCGCGCGATCTCCTTCAGGTCCGCGCTCTCCGAGGACGACAGCTCCAGCACCCGCAGCGCGATCGGCGAGAGCGTCGGCAGCGCGTCGATCTGCTGGAGGATCATCTCCAGCCGGGCGCTCCCCGGGGCTTCAAGGGGCGTGGTCAAGGCGGGCTCCCTCCCGACGGGCTCACGCGCGGAGCAGGTCGGCCATGCGGCCGATCAGGCGCTCGATCGAGAAGGGCTTCTTCACGAAGTCGTCCGCCCCTGCCGCCCGGAGCGCGTCGATCTCCTCGGGATTCACTACACCCGAGACGAACACGATGCGCGTGTCCTTGAACCGGGGGTTCTCGCGGATGCGCCTGCAGACGATGTTCCCGTTGATGTCCGGCAGCATGTAGTCCAGCACGATGAGCTGCGGCTCGAACGCCTCGGTCAGCATCCCCGCGTCGTACCCGCTGGACGCGGTGCGGACCTCGAACCGCCCGTCGCGCTCCAGCGCGTCCACGAACAGCTCCACGATCTGCGGGTCGTCGTCCACCACCAGGACGCGCTTCTTCCCGCTGCCGCTCTCGAGGTTCTCCGTCGGGATCTCGTTGTCGCGCATGAAGCGCAGCAGTTCGTCCCGAGGGATGCGCCGGAACCGCGACCCCGGCACGCGGAACCCCTGCAGGCGCCCGCTGTCGAAGCAGCGGATGATCGTCTGCTGGCTGACCTTGCAGATCTCCGCGGCCTCGCCGGTCGTGAAGACCTTCTTCATCTGCCAGTCCTTGGCGCCGTTCGATTCTGACATCGTGCTCATGGCTCACCCCGGTGGAGGGGAGTGCGGCCCGTCGCGGCCGCCGGCCTCCGCTCGCGAGCGCCGCCCTCTGGGTCGGCGCCGCGAGGGCGTCATCGACGCGGGGTTTGCCCCACTTGACCCGTCTCGCTGTTCAGCACAGACGGCAGCCCTTCCGCGTCCTGCCAGACCGGACCGCGTCCTTGGCTGCGTCAACACCCCCACACTTCGGGGGGCCGTTCCCGGTCAGCCGCCGAGGGCACAGTGGCACGGAGCCCCGGGCTGTGCCTACCGAGGCGGGCGGTTCACTCGCCCGGCGCTCTACTTCCTCTCAGATCGCCCGCCGCGGCGAGCGAAGCGACCTAGGGCGTCAGGTTGCCCTCGCGGTCCGGCTCGATGCGGAACAGCGTCGGCAGCAGGTAGTTCCGCTCACGGTAGATGAACACCGGACCGGAGACGGCGAACACCAGCGCCTCGCCGTGCGCGAGGATCAGCGATTCAATGTCCTCAAGGTTCTGCGAGGGCATCAACCGGAAAGGCGTGTCGTCGGCGGCCTGTCCCTGCGGCCCGGAGTCGGGCGAGAACACCCACCACCCTCCCCCGCCCCGCC
>DOJA01000008.1 GCA_003511945.1 Phycisphaerales bacterium
CACCCCGGCTCCTCCGGCTCCCCCGGCCCGCCCGCGCCGGTTGCACCGCCGGCGCGGGGCGCCGCCGCGCTGCTCCATCTCAGCGGGGTCGAATCCAAGAACCCTCAGCCCTCGGGCGCTGTAGAGCACACGGGGGCCACCGAGGCGCAGCGGCGTAGGGCGACGACCTCAACGGTCCTCACGAGCGAAGAGTTGAACATGCTTCTGGGCGACGACCGCTGAGGTCGGCCCCTCCCGGAAGGAACGCGCACGGAGTGCGGCCAACGATGTCGGAGCGCATCAGCACAAGCCCTGAACCCACCCGCGACGACCGCCTGCTGGTGATCCTCGTGGGGCAATCGCAGCTGGAGCAGCGCCTCCGGCGCGAGCCGGAGGTGGAACTCGTCCGCGCCCGCACGGCGCTGGACGCCATCGGGGAGTTGGGGGCTGCGCTGGACCACGCGGGCGCCAGGCCGCTCGTCGTGCTCGCGCCCGAGACGCTCCCGCCCGACGAGGTTGCCCCGTGGATCGAGGCCCTGCACTCGGTCGATCCGGGCGCCCCGGTGCTGGGCATCCGCAACGGCTCGACAGCGCCGACGCCGGGGATGGGCGGGTGGATCGCGGAGGACGCCGACGCCCGTGCGCTGCGTGGGGCGCTCGACGCTCGAACGAACCCGGCCGCCGTCGCGCCCGCGCCCGGCGTCGCGCCACCGTCTGGCCCCGTCAGCGCTCCATCCCTGGGTTCATCAGCCGATTTCGACGACGAGCGCGTGATTCAGGCGCTCCTTGCCGGGGGCGAGGTGCTCGCTCCGGCGCTCGATGTCCTCCGCCGGCGCCTTTGGGGCGTTGACTTCCGTTTCGACGCCGCTGACGAGGGCGCGCTCGCCCCGGCGGCCTCTCCCGGGCGGGGGGGGGTCGTCGCGCCATGCGAACACCGCGGGCGCGTGGCGGGGTGGCTGAGCGGCCCGGACCGGTCCTCGACCGAACTCCGCCACGCCGCCGCCTGGCTGGCGCGCTGGCTGGCCCTGGGCGAGCAGCACGCCCAGCTGCGCACCGCGGCGTTCACCGACCCCCTGACCGGCGCCTGGAACCGGCGCTACCTCGACCGCTTCCTGAGCGCCGCCATCGACCGCGCCCGCGCCAAGCGCTGGGATGTCACCCTTCTCCTTTTCGACATCGACAACTTCAAGCACTACAACGACTCCTACGGCCACCCCGCGGGCGACGAAATCCTCATCGAGACCGTGCGCCTCCTGAACTCTGTCATCCGTCCCACCGACCGGGTCGCTCGCATCGGAGGCGACGAGTTCGCGGTGGTCTTCGACGACCCCACCGGCCCGCGCGATCCGGCCAGCCGCCATCCGTCGTCGATCGTGGAGATCGCCCGTCGGTTCCAACGCCAGATCGTCGAGCACCGGTTCCCGAAACTGGGCGCGCAGGCCAAGGGGTCACTGACCATCTCCGGCGGCCTGGCCACCTTCCCGTGGGACGCCAACGACGCCGGCTCGCTCCTGGAGCGGGCGGACCGGCTGATCCTGCAGTCCAAGGGCCAGGGAAAGAATGTCATCTGCCTGGGCCCAGGCGCCAAGCGGGCGATTGAGGGGACCGGGGGCGCCCCGCCCGCCTGATCCCAGCCCTCCACCCCCGCCCAACTTGCGGGAACGGGGTTTTCGGGGAAGATGGGCCGTCCCGCGACGGGTCCGGTCCGCCGGTTACCCCGGTTCCAACCCCGACACCCCTTTCCCCCGGAGGCCAGACCGTGGAGGAATTCGAGAAGCTGAAGCAGATGGTCGCCGAGATCGAGGACGATGTCAGCAAGGCGGAGGGGGGCAACAAGGCCGCCCAGACGCGCGTCCGCAAGCAGATGCAGGACATCAAGAACCTCTCCCAGGACATCCGCAAGAAGTGCCTGGAACTGCGGGACACCACCGGCTCCTGAGCGGGCCGACCCCAGCCCATGGCCGTTGAGCCGATCATCGATCTGTCGCCGCTCGACCTGAGCCGCAGGGAGATGTCGCGCGCCGACATCGCGCGATTCAATCCCCATCGCGGCGTGATGGCGCAGCTCGACGGGGTGGTCTGGCTGGCGAGCGACCTCACCGCGGGCGTCGCGGTCAAGGAAGTCCGGGCCGACGAGTTCTGGTGCGCCGGGCACATCCCGGGCTACCCCATCATGCCCGGGGTTCTCATGATCGAGGCGGGCGCCCAGCTCGCCAGTCTTCTCTACTACCGGCGCTCCGCCACCCGTTGTTTCGCCGGCTTCGTGCGCATCGAGGAGGTGGTCTTCCGGGGCCAGGTCGTCCCGGGCGACACCCTCTTCCTGTTGTGCAAGGAGATCAAGTACAGCCCCAAGCGGTTCATCACCTCCATCCAGGGCATGGTGCGGGGGGAGGTCATCTTCGAGGGAGTCATCACCGGGATGATGTTCCCCAACATGGGCGAGATCCGCCCCCCCGGGGACGAGGCCGCCGCCCGTCCGGCGCCGACCGCATGAAGCCGTACCCACTCATCCTCGAGCCCATCCTCAAGGAGAAGGTCTGGGGTGGACGCCGCCTGGAGCGCCTCGCCAAGCGCCTGCCCGAGGGCGCCCGCGTCGGCGAGTCGTGGGAACTCGTGGACCTCCCCGCCACCTCCGCCGACGGCGGTGGGGGCGGCGCTGCCCGGTCGGTCATCGCCAGTGGCGAGATGCGCGGGCTGACCATCAGCGACGCGGCCCTCGCCCTCGGCCCCAACCTCATGGGCACGCTCCGTTCCGCCCCGGACACCGGCGGGTTCCCGCTCCTGTGCAAGTACCTCGACGCCCGCGAGAACCTCTCGGTGCAGGTCCACCCCAGCCCGGCCTACGCGAGCGCCCACCCCGACGCGCTCATCAAGCACGAGTGCTGGTTCGTCGTCGAAGCCGAGCCCGGCGCGAAGATCTACAAGGGCGTCCGCCAGGGCGTCACCCGCGAGTCCTTCGCCCGGGGCCTGCGCGACGGGAGCGCCGTGGGCGACCTCATCGAGATCCCCGTCCAGCCGGGCGACTTCCACCTCCTGCCCAGCGGCACGCTCCACGCGCTGGGCGGCGGGGTGCTCGTCGCGGAGGTCCAGACCCCCAGCGACACGACCTTCCGCGTCTTTGACTGGGGCCGCACCGGGCGCGCCCTGCACATCGACCAGGCGCTGGAGTGCACCTCCTTCGGCCCGCCGACCCAGACCCGCCCCGTGCGCGCCGGCGCCGGCTGGCGCTCCCTGCTGGGCGCCACCGACGCCTTCACCGTCCATCACCTGCGCCTGATGGGCGACTCCGAGCAGGAGATCGAGAACGCCCCCGCGCCCCCGCTGGGCGGACCCATGGTCTGGATGGTCATCCAGGGCGAGGGCACGCTCGAGAGCGTGGAGCGCGAGTACCCCCATGTCCCCTTCACGCGCGGCACCACACTGCTCTTCCCCGCCGCGCTGGGACGCACGCGCTGCCGAGTGGCGCGGGACGCCGCCATCCTGGAAGTTCGGTTCCCGCTTCCCGTGTCGCGATGAGAGGCGCCGACGACCCCAACCCCGTGCCGCGGGAGCTTGCCGCGCTCCGGGGGGACATCGACTCGATCGACCATGAGCTGGTAGCGCTCGTCGCTCGCCGCGCGGCGGTGGTGGCGAAGATCGCGGGCTGGAAGCGTCGGAACGCGTTCCCGATCCGCGACCCGAACCGCGAACAGGAGGTCATCTCGGGCGGGCGTGCCCGAGCCCTGGCGCTCGGGGTCCAGCCGGGGGTCGCGGAGAACCTGTTGCGCCTTCTTCTCGCCTCCAGCCGCGACCAGCAGGCCCGTCTGCGGACCGAGATCGCGCCGGATGTCGAGCCGCGGACCGTGGCGGTGATCGGGGGGAAGGGCGCCATGGGGCGTTGCATGGCCGGGGTCTTCGCGGACCTGGGCCACCGTGTGATCATCGCCGACCTCGACACCGAGGTCACTCCGCAGGACGCTGCGTCACGCGCCGATGTGGTGGTCCTGAGCGTTCCTATCGATGCAACCGAAGAGACCGCACGGCAACTGGGGCCTCTGGTGCGCGACGAAGCGCTCCTCATGGATGTCGCGTCCGTCAAGGAGGGACCCCTCCGCGCCATGCTCGAGAGCACCCGAGCGAGCGTGGTCGGCACGCATCCGCTCTTCGGTCCGTCGGTCCACAGCGTTCAGGGTCAGCGGGTCGTGCTGACCCCCGGGCGCGGCGACGCCTGGCTCGCATGGCTCAAGCGCAACCTCACAGCCCGGGGCCTGATCGTCCGCGAGTCAAGCCCTCGGGAGCACGACGCCGCCATGGGGATCGTGCAGGTGCTGACGCACTTCTCGACGGAGGTCATGGGCCGGGCCCTGACCCTGCTGGGCGCTTCGGTCGAGAGGACGCTCGAGTTCACCTCGCCGGTCTACCTGATGGAACTGCTGATGACGGCGAGACACTTCGCCCAGTCCCCGGAGCTGTACGCCTCGATCCAGATGACCAACCCCCGGACGCCGGAGGTGACGCGCGCCTTCGTGCAGGCCGCCGAGGAGCTCCAAGGGGTGGTGCAACGGAAGGACCGAGCCGCGTTCCGAGCGATGTTCGAGCAGATCCGCGCCGGATTTGGAGGATTCGAGGACTCGGCCCTCGAGCGATCCTCTGATCTCATCGACCGGCTCGTCGAGCGGCTGTAGCCCTCAGCCCCGCAGCGCCTCCGCAACCTTGTGCAGCGACTCCCCGATCTGCGCGAGCTGGCGATCGGTGAGGTTCTGGTGCACCGGGATGCAGAACAGCGTCTCCGCGAGCCGCTCGGCGACGGGCGGATGGTCCATCCCCGGCTTCTCGAACACCGGCTGGCGGGTGAGCGTGCGCGGGTAGTGGATCGCGGTCATCACACCCTCGGCGTTCAGCGCCCGCGTGAACTCGTCGCGCAAGGCCCGCGCCGAGCCGTTCCCCACCGGCGCGAAGGCCTCGGGCTCGATCCGCACCGCGTACAGGTGGTAGACATGCTCGCCCCCGGGCGTGACCTTGGGGGCCTTGAGCCCCGGGATGCCCGCGATCATGCGGTCCAGGGCCGCCCCGTTGGCGCGCCGCTTGGCCGTCAGGTCGATCATGCGGTCGAACTGGCTGAGCCCGATCGCCGCCTCGACATCGGTCATGCGGTAGTTGTACCCCACGCGGGAGTGGATGTACTTCTCCGTCTCGCCGTGGCTGCGCAGCAGGCGGATCGACTTGTTCAGGTCGGCGTCGTTGGTGGTTACGAGCCCCCCCTCGCCCGTCATCATGTTCTTCGTCGCGTACAGCGAGTAGGTCACCGCGTCCCCGAACGCGCCCAGCCCGCTGCCCTTCCAGCGCGCCAGGTGCGACTGGGCGGCGTCGTAAATCACGCTCAGCCCGTGCGCGGCGCCCAGGGCCTCCACGCCGTCGATGTCCACCGGGTTGCCGTAGAGGTGCGTGCACGCGATCGCGGTCGTGCGGGGAGTCACCTTGCGGGCGGCGTCCTCGACATCGATGCAATAGGTCTCCGGGTCCGCGTCGCAGAAGACGGGGATGGCGCCCCGCGCGACGACCATCGACACCGTGGCGATGTAGGTCCACGCGGGGACCAGCACCTCGTCGCCCGGCTCGATCAGCGGCTCGTAGACCAGCTGGAGGGCGCAGGTCCCGTTGGCGCATGTCGCGCCGAACCTGGCGTCGGTCGCGTAGGCGAAGCGCTCTTCCAGGGCCGCGCAGTGCTTCCCCTGGACCAGCATGCCAGAGCGCAGCACGCCCAGGGCCGCCTGAATGTCCGCCTCGGCCAGCGCGACGCTGACCAGGGGGATCTTGGCGTCCGCCACGGGCGTCCCGCCGTGCAGGGCCAGAGACGACGCGGCGCGGGAACGGGCGGCGGCGGGGGAAGTGACGGCCATGGAACCTCTCAGGGGCCGGGGCGCCGACGGGACACACCGCCGGAAGCCGGGCCGGGGCGAAGGGTCCATGATAGCCGGTGCAAACCCCGATCGAGCCCTTCGGATGGCTCGGCGGGGCTCTACCCCGGCGCGTCGATCGCCAGCGGCTCGATCGCCACCGCCCGACGGGCCGCGAAGTCGATCGTCAGCAGGCACCCGCAGGCCCTGCGCTCGCCCGTGGCGACCTCGAACGGCGCGGGCTCCTGCGTGCGCATCACCTTCAGCACCGGCGCTGATTCGCGACCGATCACCCCGCGGTGGCCCCCGCACATGCCAAGGTCGGTCATGTAGGCGGTTCCGCCGCCGAGACTCTGGTCGTCCGCCGTCGGCACATGGGTGTGCGTGCCGAAGACGGCGCTG
>DOJA01000135.1 GCA_003511945.1 Phycisphaerales bacterium
TCGACACTGACGGGTACCCCGTCAGCGCTGCCAACCTGTGGTTGATCGATGAGAGAATGTCGTTTCACGAGTACCTGGCGTCGGACATGGCGATCTCTGAGAAAAGAAGGAGGCGGACGGCGGTACGCGGATGATAGCCGCACCGTCCGCGGTGCGCGTGCGTTCTGCATTCACCTCTCACGGGCAAGCTCCGTTGACTCCGCTTGCCCGTGGCACTCCGCAACTTGGTCAAACGGCATCGATAGACACACCTCATCCGGGCCAGAGCACGAGCACGCCGGTGGCGGCGATGAGAATGAAGCCGAAGGCGACAGCGATAGCGCGCCGCAGCGCCGGCGAGCCCAGCGCGGCGACGGCGGCGCCCTTGAATACGAGGTTCGCCATGGCCGCGACGAGGATGACGCGCCAGCCGGTGGAGGCGTCGAGGCGATCCTCGGCAATCATGTTGGCGGTGGAGAGCGTGATGGCGTCCATGTCGGTCATGCCGCTCAGCGCCGCGACGACGAACAGCCCGCCGCGCCCGAAGAAGTGCCGACCCGCCGCCACCGCGACGAGGACCACCGCGAACATCGCCCCGAACGCCAGCGCGCTCTTCAGCTCCGTCGGGTTCGCCTGCTCGGGCAACTCGCTGGGCTGCCGCCGCGCGACGAGCCACATCAGCGCCGACAGCAGCGCCGACACCCCCCCCAGCGCCAGCAGGGGCGGGGCGATCTGTCCCAGCAGCGGGCGCGCGACGACCGCCACCTCCACCAGGACGCGTCCGTACACCACGGTCGAGGCGAGCATGACGACCATCGCCGCCGTCGCCGCGAGAGTCGGCGCCTCGGCGCTGCGGCGCGCGTAGGACACTGTCGTCGCGGTGCTGGAGATGAGCCCGCCCAGCAGCCCGCTCAGCGCCGCGCCGGCCCGGGCGCCCAGGGCCTTGTACGCCGCGTACCCGCCCAGGGAGATTCCCACCACCAGCACGACCATGAGCCAGATCTGGCGCGGGTTGAGGACATCGATGGGCTCCGGGCCGAACGCGCGGTCGGGCAGCACGGGGAGGATCACCAGCGACAGGAGCGCGAACTGGAAGATGGCCCGCGTGTCCTTCTCGCCCAGCCGGCGCACGAAGCCGTGCAGCGCCGCTTTCGCGTGCAGCAGCACCGCGACGCCGCCGCCGACGACGACCGCGACCGAGGTCGGCCCGGTCCACGCGAGCGCGCCGACGAGGAACACGACGAGCATCGCCATCTCGGTGGTGACGCCCGTCTCTTCCTCCGCGCGCCTGGGGCCGAACACATTGCCCAGCACGCTCGTCGTGATCACTCCGGCGAGCCCGGCGCCGAGGATCCACCCGCCGAAGCGGTCGGCGAGCATGGCGCAGACGGCGCCCATGACCGCGATCAGCGGGAAGGTGCGCACCCCGGCGAAGTGGACCGCGACCCGCTCGCGCTGGAGCCCGACGAGCAGGCCGAGCCCGAGGGCGATCCCGAGGGCCGCGAACGCGGGATCGGGGGTCATGATGGTGATGATACCGCTTCCGTCAGAGCGTCCGTCCCCAGCGGGAGAGGACGAAGGTGATGTCGTCGAAGTCCACCACCCCGTCGCAGTTGGCGTCGCCGCCCGTGCGTCCGATCAGCCCGGCATCGAGCCAGTGTGTGAGGACGCGCTCGATGTCGCTGAAGTCCACCGCGTTGTCGGCGGTGGTGTCGCCGACGACGAAGGGCGCGAGGGCGATCTCGCCCTCGTCCATTACGACCGGGGCGCTCATCCCCACCGCTTCCCAGGCGTCGTAGAGGCGCTGCCCGTTCTCGTCGGTGGTGTTCTCCGCTCGGAGGAACTCGATGTACTCGCGCGACGAGGTCTGGTAGTAGAGCCGGAAGACGGCCCGCGTCGCGCCGGGCGGGATGCAGAACAGGGTGTCGTCCCAGAACTGTCCGTCGTCGTACTCGTAGCCGACATGCCCGGCCTGGGCCGCTTCGAAGGCGGCTCGCTCGTAGCCGCGGGGGGGGATGCGGTTGTCCTTCTCGACGCGGTTCACCAGCATGAGGTTGAACGAGGGTCCGGCGGGCCGGCCGACGAGGGCCGCGGTGGGCTCGTCGATCCCCAGGAGCTGCTCGTAGACCTTCGTGGAGGCGTCGTCGAGCAGGGCGCTCTGCGGGTCGTACCCGCCGCGTTCGGCGATGAGGGTGTCGCCGGCGTAGAAGCGGACATTTTTCCAGATCCGCCGGCCCTCGGGCATCCCGGTGAGGAGCTTGTGCCCGCACTGGTTGATGACGCGGACGCGGAGGTCGGGGCCGGCCTGCGTGAGTTCGGCGTCGGTGGCCCTCTGCACCATGTCGATCGTCTCGTCGCGCTGGCGCCGGAGGGAGTCGATGGTGTACTGGTCGAACGAGGCGTCGCCGTCCGGGCCGTGGAGGTGCAGGAGGAGGTCGATGGCGAAGACATTGGCGCCGACGAACCCGTGGTAGGGGACATTGCGTCGCTCGGGGGGCTCGAAGAACTCCGCGCAGCCGAAGCCGCGCCGGTCGGGCATGTGGCAGTCCTGGCAGGAGCTGACGACGGTGGATACGGGCGGGTCGGGGTCGTTGGGATCGACATTGAATCGGCCGCCCATGTCGACCCCGCCCTTGGCGAAGGCGCTGTTGGCCCACTCGCTGAAGGTGCGCTGCTCGGGGAACTGCCCGTGCTTGAGCCCGGTGGGGTGGGGCTCGTTGAACGGGTTCAGGGCGTAGGAGTCGCCCGGCGCGGGCGTGTCGGCGCCGATGCGGGTGTAGAGCGGGTTGCTGACATCGTGGCATGTGCCGCAGAGGTTGGCGGTGGAGTGGAACGGGGAGTACGCGAACTCGTGCGGCGGCAGAGCGTCGGCGAAGGGGCCGCGCCGGATGTCGAGCCCGTCGACGGCCATCTGCGCGTTGCCGGGTTCGGGTGGGCGGAGCCCGCTCGCGTCGAGGACCGCGAGGATGGCCTCGTCGTCGGCGGGCTGGTACTGCTTGCGCGGGTAGGCGGGATCAACGAGCCGGTGGCAGACATGGCAGGAGACGCCTTCGTCGATGTCGGACTCGAAGAGGACCGACCCGTCGGCGGCGCCGGTCGGGGGCGTCGCGCGGCCTTCCAGCCACGCCCGGGGCGCGTGGCACTTGATGCACAGTGAGCCCGCGCCGGGCGCGTCCTGGTTGGCGATCGTCATCGCGGCCCGGAAGATGGGGTCGCGGTAGGCGTGCGAGTGCATGGAGCCACGCCAGCGGTAGGGCTTGACGGTGGTGAGCGGGTCATCGAAGCCCGCGTGACAGAGCATGCAGGTCGAGGCGGGCAGGAGCGGGTCGTGGATGATCGTCATCTCCGGCGCGCCGGATCCGACGGGCTGCGTGCCGAACGCGGCGAGGTCGGCCGGGGTGACGGGCAGGGGGTCGAGCGGCGCGGGGCCTCGGCGCTGGGCGAGGGCCGCGGCGGAGAGGGTCAGAACGACCATCCCGACCATCACCCCAACAGGGCGACAGCGGGCGAGGGGCACAACTCTTCGAAGCACGGATTGGCGCAATCCCGACCTCCGGATCGAGTCTACGCGCGGGCCCGGAGGGGGCAAGGGAAAGCGGGGGCTGTGGCTGAGGATGCGCGCGCGGGGCCGAAGAATCGTCAGGGGTTGACTGGGTTGACAGGGGTTCCCGCGCGGCTCGGATCGAGCAGGTCGGGGTGGCTTCGCCCGGCCGCCTCGCTGCGCTCGCTGGGCCGGGTGCTCGCAGGCGTGGGGGTGG
>DOJA01000014.1:0-273 GCA_003511945.1 Phycisphaerales bacterium
CTGCGTCGGGGTCGTGGGCGGACACCAGCGCGGACCAGGGGCGGGGGTGGATCGGAGAGAAGGTGACGCTCGCGCCGGGGGAGTCCAGGGAGATTGATGTCGCGGTGGTGGGGGGCTTCGACGCGTTCGCGGGGGCGACGGGGACCTACGACGCGCAGATGGACGGGGCGCTCGACTGGTTCATCGCGGGGAACATGGCGGAGCAGCAGGCGCTGACGGAGGCGCACTGGCAGGACTGGCTGGCGGGGGGGGTCCAGTTCGACTCGCCCGAGG
>DOJA01000014.1:335-3943 GCA_003511945.1 Phycisphaerales bacterium
AGGCAGGACTGGCTGGCGGGGGGCGTCCAGTTCGACTCGCCCGAGGCGTCCTACGACGGGCTGTTCAAGCGCGGGCTGCTGGGGACGGCGCTGCACCTGGACGGGGCGCACGGCGGGGTCATCGCGGGGATGCACAACGGGGCGTACCCCTATGTGTGGCCCCGCGACGCGGCGTGGGCGGCGATCACGCTGGCGCGGACGGGGTTCGTCGGCGAGGCGCAGGAGATCTTCCGGTTCCTGCGCGACATCGCCTTCCGGGATGTGGAGGGGTGGGGGCGCAAGGGGTTCTGGAAGCAGAAGTACTCGACGGACGGGTACACGATCTGGGGCAATCCGCAGGTTGACGAGACCTCGTGCTACCCGTGGGGCGTGCGGTTCATCTTTGATGTGACGGGCGACCTCCAGTTCCTGGCGGACCACTACGACGAGGTGTACGACGCGGGGCTGGCGTCGAGCCAGACGAGCACCTTCGACGGGCGCCTGCGGTACGACGGGGTGTTCAACCTGGTCGACTCGATGAGTCTGTGGGAGGACGCGTTCGGGCTGTTCAACTACTCGAACGCGAGCGTGGTCCGCGGGCTGGAGGACGCGGCGGCCATCGCGGACATTCTGGATCAGAGCGTGTGCCCGGGGGGGCCGGGGATGTGCGGGTACCACGCCGACCGGGCGCTGTTCCTTGCGCGGGCGGGGCTGGTGCGCGGGGGGCTCGATGCGCGGCTCGCCTGGAACGGGGAGAACACGGACATCTCGCAGCTGGGCATCACCTACCCCTTCGAGGTGTACCCGGCGGGTCATCCGCGGGCGCAGCTGGTGCTCGACAGGATCAACGGGTTCCAGCCGGACGCGTTCGGGAACTTCCAGCCGCTGGTGCGCGGCGGGGCGATCCCGGAGTGGCAGGGGATGGTGGACCGGTACTGGGGGGACGGGTACTGGAACGGCGGGCCGTGGTTCCTGACGACGCTGTGGTTCGGGGCGTACCACGCGCTGCGCCAGGATGTCAGCCCGGGGACGGCGGACATCGACATCCACAAGCAGAAGGTCGACCTGATGATCGGGGCGGCCGGCCCCATGGGGTTCGGGGCGGAGCAGATCGCGCGAAACTCGACGCTGAAGTACACGGGGCAGACGGACTACCGGCTCCAGACGGCGTTCCCCAACGCGTGGGAGTCGATGTCGTTCCTGACCGACGCGCTCATGCTGTTCCTGGGGTGGACGCCCGACGCGGACGGGAACACGCTGCGCCTGAGGCCGAAGCTGCCCGGCGCGTGGGGGTTCATGGAGTACGCCAACATCACGATGGGCGCACACCGGCTGGGGGTGCGGGTGGAGCGGGCGCCGAAGCGGGCGTGGCACACGCTGACCAACGAGACCGGCGCACCGGTGAACTTCGAGACGGTGGTGCGGCTCGCATCGGGCGACGCGGTCTGCGCTGTGCTGGTGAACGGGGCGCCCTCGGCGTACACGCACAACGCCGGCGTCCATGCGGTGACGGTGAGCGGCGCCATGGCGACGGGCGCGGGCGCAGTGACCAGCGTGCAGGTGTTCAGCAGGCCCCCCGCGGATGTGTCGGAGAACGGGGTGGTGGACTTCGACGACATCACGCGGGTGCTGAGCGACTGGCTGGAGTCCGGGGCGCCCTACTCGGGGTCGGACACGAACGGGGACGGCGTGGTGGACTTCGATGACATCACCCAGGTCTTGAGCGACTGGCTGGACTCGTGCTCGTGAGGGGGTGATGCGGGGTTGAAGGCGGCGCGAGGCGGGCGGCGGGAGCGAGGCCGCGCGCGTGGGGTGTCCCTCCCCCCGGCCCCCTCCCGAGGGAGGGGGATGAAGACGGATTGGCCCCCTCCCACCCCCCGGGGGGAGGGAGAGGTTCAGACTCCCTCCCCCAGCGGGGGGAGGGAGTGGGGAGAGCGCCCGCCCAAGTCGGGTGAGGGCGTGGAGCGGCGCGGGGCGGGTTGGCGCAGATCCCGGCGGCAAGGGTGCGATGGGCGTCAAGTGCGCGCCGGGCGGGGCCGATGAACGCGGGCGGACGGGGCTTTGGCCTTTCGAGGTCTGGGCGTCGTCCGTGCGCGGACGGGCCCATGGCCGGCCCGACGCGCGTGGCCCCTTGCCGGGAGAGCGCTCATGTCCACCGCGACCGCGACGACGAAGCCGACCGCATCGAGCGAAGCGACCAGCCGCCAGGCCGACAGCGAACTCCTGCAGCTGGTGACCTTCGAGGTGGGGACGGAAGAGTTCGCGATCCCGATCCTGAGCGTGCAGGAGATCAACCGGATGATGCAGATCACCCGGGTGCCCCAGAGCCCGGAGTTCGTCGAGGGGGTGATCAACCTGCGCGGGAAGATCATCCCGGTGGTGGACCTGCGCAAGCGGTTCAGCGCCGGGACGGAAGCGGGGCACACGAGCGACAACCGGATCATCGTGGTCGAGGTGGGGGGGCGGGTGATCGGGTTCACGGTCGACAAGGTGAACGAGGTGCTGCGGATCGGGTCGGACATCGTGGAGCCGGCGCCGGCGATGGTGTGCGGGGTGGAGAGCGACTATGTCCAGGGGGTGGGCAAGCTGGACGACCGGCTGCTGATCCTGCTGGACCTGGGGCGCCTGTTCGGGGCCCGCGAGCTGGACGAGGCGGACGAGGTCGTGGCCCGGGCGGCGTGAGGCGTCCTTCGTTGCCGTGAAGACTCTCTGGTTGATCGACCTCCGAGGAATGGAGCGCCGCTGATGCCCGCTGTTCAGGCCAAGCTGACGGACAAGGAATTCGCCGACCTGCGCAAGATCATCTACGACCGCAGCGGGATCCACTTCCAGGACAGCAAGAAGTATGTGCTGGAGAGCCGGCTGGGCAAGCGCCTGGAGGAGCTGGGGCTGGACTCGTACGCGGAGTATGTGCAGTTCCTGTCGATCGGGCCGTACCAGACGGACGAGTTCCAGGAGATGTTCAACCGGATCACGATCAACGAGACATCGTTCTTCCGGAACGAGCCGCAGCTGGATGTGTTCGAGAACATCGCGCTGGCGAAGCTGATCGAGGCGCGGAAGGCGACCAAGCGGCTGCGCATCTGGTCGGCGGCGTGCTCGACGGGCGAGGAGCCCTTCACGATGGCGATCCAGGTGCAGCGGACGCTGGGCGTCCGGCTGGCGGACTGGCACATCGAGATCCTGGGGACCGACATCAGCGAGAAGTGCCTGCTGGCGGCGCAGAAGGGCGTGTTCCCGCAGTTCAGTTTCCGCTCGGTGAACCCGCTGATCGTGAAGCGCTACTTCAAGGAGGAGAAGGGTCTGTTCACGCTGGACCCGACGATCCGCCAGATGGTGTCGTTCGAGAAGCAGAACCTGAAGGACACGCTGGCGGCCAAGCGGCGCGGGCTGTGGGACGTGATCTTCTGCCGCAATGTGATGATTTACTTTGATGACGAGATGAAGTCCCGGGTGGTGAAGGGGTTCCACGACGCTCTGGCGCCCGACGGATTCCTGTTCATCGGGCACAGCGAGACGCTGCGGAATATTGATGTGCCGCTGGTGCCGCTGGATGCGCCGCAGTCGTTCGCGTACCGGAAGGCGGGAGCGGGGGGGGCTGTCGCAGGTTCCGGGGGCGGTTCCGGGGG
>DOJA01000124.1:0-5793 GCA_003511945.1 Phycisphaerales bacterium
GGACACCCCGGTCCCCCCGGACCTCCCGGACTCATCGGACCCCCCGGTCCGCGCGTGCGAGGCCGACTGGTACCACTTCCCGTCGTGGTACGACATCCTCCACGCGCCGGGCACCGCCTCCGAGGTGAACGGCCTGGAGCGCATCGAGCGCCGCTTCAGGGGGGCTGCCGCCGGACGGGGCGCGTGGCTCGAGCCGGGCTGCGGCAGCGGGCGTTACCTCCGCCTTGCCGCCGCCCGGGGACGGCGCGTGATCGGGCTCGACCTCCGCCCGGAGATGATCGACTACGCCCGGCGCTGCTTCGCACGGCGCGGGCTTCAGGGCGGCCTGTTCGTCGCGGACATGACCCGCTTCCGCACCCAGCGCCCGATTGGCTTTGCGTTCTGCCTCATCAACACCATCCGCCACCTTCCGTCCGACCGGGCCATGCTCGATCACTTCGCCAGCATCGCCCGCGCCCTGCGCCCCGACGGGGTCTACGCGGTGGGCATCGAACTCTCCCGCTACGGAGCGCAGTTCCCCAGCGAGGACACCTGGGAAGGCCGGCGCGGCGTGGTCCGTGTGCAGCAGGTGGCCCAGTACCAGCCCCCTGACCGACGCGGGCGCATGGAACGGGTGGTCAGCCATCTGGTCGTCACCACACCCGGGGGCGAACAGCACCTGACCAGCGCCTACGGCCTGCGGTCCTACAACCAGCGCGAGTGGGACGGGCTGGTCGCGCGGTCCGCGCTGCGCGAGATCGGCCTGTGCGGCCCCGACGCCGCCGACTGCCTGCTGGGTCCGGCCGGCGTGGTGGGGGGCTACGCTGTCCGGGTGCTGGCGCCGCGCTGAGCCGGCTCCGGACGAGGCGGACTGACGAGCCCCCCGCGAGCGAGCCGATGCACAAGCGGACGAACCGGGCCGGGCCGGCGCGGATAGACCGATAACCAGCCCGCAAGACGGGGCCGAACGAGGGCGACATGAACCAGACAGCCACTGCAACCGTCCGTCGAACCGCGTGGACCCTGGCCGCGCTGGTGCTGGTCGGTGCGGGGCTGGGGGGCGCTGGGCTGGGGGGGTGCGCGGCCCGTCACGAGCAGTTCGTTCTGGATGTTGCGCCCACGACCGGCGCCATCGGCGTAGATATCGAGAACTTCCGCGGCAGCGTCGAAGTCCGGGTCGATCCCAAGCAGCCGACGATCCTCGTCGAGAGCACCGTCCGCAGCGACGAGGGCTTTGACGAGGACGCCGCCGCCCGCCACCACGACGCCGTCAGCGTGACCGCGGACATGGACGAGGCGGGCGCGCGGGGCGTGCTCCGCGTCCGCACCGCGACCGCCCTGCCCGAGGACGAGGACCACAGCGTCGACCTGTTCATCACCATGCCCCGCGTCGACGGCGTGCGGGTGGTCAACAAGGGGGGCGAGGTCGTGATCGTGGACGGCGCCGGGGCCGTGCAGATCACCAACACCGGCGGCGCGGTCGAGTACCGCACCCGCCAGCCGATCGTCGACCCGGTGACCATCACCACCGCCGACGGCAACATCTACTACCAGGTGCCCCCGGAGTCGTCGGGGCTCTTTGACCTGGAGACCCTGAAGGGGCGCGTCTCCTACAAGGACAACGACGGGCAGACCGACGAGGCCAGCGCCACGGCCCGGCGCCTGACCGCCCGGCTGAACGCCGGCGCCAACCCGGTCCTGGCGCGGACCAGCGCGGGGGACATCATCGTCCGCGTCGACGAGGAGTCGTTCAACACCACCCGCGCGTTCCGCGTCACCCCGCCCGACATCACCGAGTCGTTCTTCCTCGACTCCACCCGGCGCTACACCCGCAACCTGCCCGACGACGCGCCGGAACTGCAGAAGCCCCAGACCGTCAGCGCCCGCTACCTCTGGGAGCAGTAGGCGCCTTCTGCGGGCGTTCCCCAATCGCTACCTTCTCCGTCCGATGCACCCTGCGCCCGAGCTCCGGCTGTTGCTCGATCTCACCACCATCCCCACCGCGGCGGGGCGCGAGGGAAGGGTCATCGCGTGGATCGAGCGCTGGGCTTCCGAGCGCCCGGACCTGGCGCTCCGAAGGGATCCCTCCGGCAACCTGATCCTCGAACGCCGCACGCCCGACCGCGCCTCGCGTCCGCTGTTCATCACCGCCCACCTCGATCATCCCGCGTTCGTCGTCGAGCAGATCATCGGGCCGGGCACGATCCTCGCCTCGTTCCGCGGCGGGGTCATGGACCCCTACTTCCGCGAGGCCCGTGTCGAGGTGTTCCCTCCCCAGGGCGATCCGCTCCGCGCCACGGTCATCGACAAACGCGACGCCAAGCCCTTCCCCCAGTGGCTCATCGAGCTCGACGACGGGCAGGGCGCCGATGCGCTGGCGCCCGGCCTCATCGCGCGCTGGGCGCTGCCCCCCGCGTCGATCGAGGGCGATCTTCTGCACACCGACGCCTGCGACGACCTGGCCGCGCTGGCGGCGTCGCTCGTCGCCTTCGATCGCCTGCGGGCCGAGCCCAGGGCGGCCCATGTCCGCCTGCTGTTCACCCGCGCTGAAGAGGTCGGGTTCATCGGCGCGATCGCGGCATGCAAGCACGAGACCATGCCCAAGGACGCCCGCGTCATCGCGCTGGAGAACTCGCGCTCCTTCCCCACCGATTCACCGATCGGGGGCGGGCCGATCGTCCGCGTCGGCGACCGGCTGAGCACCTTCAGCCCAGCGCTCACCGGGGCGGTGGCGCGCGTGGCGGAGGCGATCGCCTCGTCCGGGGGGGGCGCGGGAGGTGCGGTGGCCCCCGGGGGGGCGCACCCGTACCGCTGGCAACGCAAGCTCATGCCCGGCGGCGCCTGCGAGGCCACCGCGTTCCAGGCCTGGGGCTACGAGGCCACCTGCGTCTGCCTGCCGCTGGGCAACTACCACAACATGGCCAACCTCCAGAGCGTGCAGGACGGGGACGCCCAGGCCGTCGCCCACGCGCAGGTCGCGCGGGAGTTCATCAGCATCAGCGACTACCGGGGCATGATCGAGCTGCTCGTCCGCTGCGCCACCGACCTGGGGGGGGCGTGGGGGGCCGAGCCCCTCACCGACCGCCTGGAACGACTGTTCCAGCAGGGGCGGGGGGTGCTGGACTCGACGCCCGGCCCGACCTGAGCGACACTCCGAGCGCCGCGCAGCATGACCCCTCCCCTCCGTGGTGGGACGGGCGGCCCGCCCGTCTCTCCTGGGGACCGATCGGGGTCATTCGGTGATGGGCCGTCGGTCCTGACGGAGGACTGCACGCACCGGAAGGGAGCGTCCACCCATGGCCAAGTTTGAGTTCTCAACCCAGATCAACGCGCCGGTCGACCGGGTCTTCGAGGTCTTCACCGACCTCCGCCGCGCCACGGAGCGCATCCCCGCGATCAAGAAGCTGGAAGTGCTGACCGAAGGCCCGATCGGCAAGGGCACCCGCTTCCGCGAGACCCGCGTCATGTTCGGCAAGGAAGCCACCGAGACCATGGAGTTCACCGAGTTCCAGCCCGGGAAACGCTGCGCCATCGGCGCCGACTCCTGCGGCTCGCGCTTCGAGACCGCCTTCTCCTTCCGCCCCGAGGGCAACGGCACCTTCGTCGAACAGATCACCACCTGCACGCCGCGGACCCTCATGGCCAAACTCATGATGCCGCTGGGCATGCTCCTGGCCGGCCCGATGAAGAAGGCGATGCGCGCCGACCTTGACGCGCTCAAGCACGCCGCCGAAGCCCGGTAGGGATAAGGCGTTGCCCACTGCCCGAGAGAGTCCATCAAGTCTGCTGGACTTCGCCCCGATGGTCGCCTAGTTTGACGGTATTCCCCGGGTGATCGACCGCAGATAACCCCCCGGCTCTGCCGGTGTGCCGGCCCAAGTGGCCGGCCTTTTCTTGTTTTGGGACGACAGAGTTCGTCCAGATGGCACGCCGATCCATTGCTTACATCGATGGCTTCAACTTCTACTATGGATTGTTGCGGGGTCCCCATCGCGACTGCAAGTGGCTTGACTTTGTGTCCCTGTTCCGAGCCATCCGCCAGGCGGACGATCTTGTCGCAGTCAAGTACTTCACGGCGATCTGGCCGGACGACAGCGGCGAGCGCCACAAGGTGTACCTCGCCGCGCGAGCGCAGAACCCGATCCTGGAGATCGTGCTCGGACGGTTCAAGAGCAAGACGCTCGAATGCCGGGTGTCGTCGTGCCTCTTCGGGGGCTCGCGCAGATTCCGTTCGTTCGAAGAGAAGGAAACCGATGTCAACATCGCGGTTCACATGCTCGATGATGCCTACCGCGCCGCGTGCGACATCATGGTGCTGGTCTCCGCGGACAGCGACCTCATGCCCGCGGTAAACCTCGTCAAGACTCGATTCCCGTCGATGCGGATCGCGGCCTACATTCCCGGACCGACGGAGCGATTCCGGAACGCGATCGAACTCCGGGCGGGTTGCCACCAGGCCCGCACCGTTCCGTCGAATCTTCTGCGGAACTTCCAGCTGCCTCCCCGGGTGGCCCTCCCGGGTGGCGCCGTGGCCATCAAGCCCCAGAGCTGGTAGCCCCTCAACTCACCGTCAGCACCGGCCCGCCGGCCCCCGAGCGCAGCGACGCCAGCGCCACCTCGTCCTCCACCCGGCGCACCATCCTCTCCAGCGCGTCGCGCAGCGCGGCGCCGCCGGTGAAGTTCGCCGTCGGGTCCCCCGCGTCGCTGCTCACCCGCAGCGCCGTGTGGATCGGCACCCCGCCAAGGAACGCCAGCCCCAGGCGCTGCGCCATCTGCTCCGCCCCGCCCCGTCCGAACAGGTCGTACTCCTTCCCGTCGTCGCCCACGAAGTACGACATGTTCTCCACCACCCCCAGCACCGGGATGTTCAGCGCCTGGAACATCCGCGCCGCGCGCACCGCGTCGTCCTGCGCCACCCTCTGCGGCGTGCACACGATCACCGCCCCGCTCACCGCCAGCATCTGCGCCATCGTCAGCGATACATCCCCCGTCCCCGGGGGCAGGTCCACGATCAGGTAGTCCAGTTCGCCCCACGAGGTCTGCTCGACCAGCTGCTTGAACGCGCCGTGCGCCATCGGCCCGCGCCAGATCAACGGCTTCTCCGGGTCCACCAGCTTGCCGATCGTCATCGTCCGCACCCCGTGCGCGATGAACGGCTGCAGCATCGTTCCCCGCATCTGCGCGTCCTGACCGTCCAGCCCCATCAGCGTCGGCACCGACGGGCCGTAGATGTCCCCGTCCAGCAGGCCCACGCTGTGGCCCGCGCGCGCCAGCCCCACCGCCAGGTTGACCGACACCGTGCTCTTGCCCACGCCCCCCTTGCCCGCGCCCACCGCGATGATGTGGCGGGCCCGCACCGAGGGGCTCCCGGGCTGCGCGCTGCCGCTCTTCACCGTGGGGGAGGACGCGCCCTGCTTCATGGGCACGCCCTCCGGTTGGCGGACGGTGGACGCGGCGCGCTCGATCGTCAGTTGACGCACCGGCGCGCCCAGACTCGCCGCCCTCTGTCGAACCGCGCTGTCCACCCGCGCGCGCACCTCGTGCACTTCGCCTTCAGCCAGCGCCAGCCCGACGCTGATGAACCCGTCGCACGCCGCCGCGCTGCGCACGGCACCGGTCGAGACCAGGTCCCCCCCGCCCCGGGGGTCGGGCACGGTCCGCAGGGCCTCGAGCACATGGTCCTTGGTCAACGATGACATGAGCGAATATCTCCCGCGCGAGCCCGGCCGAGACACCCTTCGCCTATCCCCGGTGGGACGGGCGGCCCGCCCGTCTCCTCGCCCCTCCCCCGTCTGGTGGGACGGGCGGCCCGCC
>DOJA01000124.1:5827-6437 GCA_003511945.1 Phycisphaerales bacterium
GGGCGGCCCGCCCGTCTCTACCGGACCTCCCTCTGTCCCACCGCGCAGAACCGTGCTCAGTGGCACGATCATATCCCCCGCCGACCGCCCCCCTTTTTGGCAATCCCTCCGCCCCGGCCCCGTTGAGCACGATGTACGCCATTCGTGGAGGCCCGACCCATGCGCACGAACACCGCTCGTTCCCTTCTGGTCCGCACGCTCAGCGCCTCGATGCTGGTGGCCCTCGCCGGGGCGGCCACCCTCGCCCGCCAGCCCGCCACCGACGATCCCCTCTCCGGCCCCAAGGTCGAGGACAAGAGCCCGCCCGGCGTGAATCCCACCCTCGACGGCGGGATGCGCGACAGGCGCTCCGGGGGGGCCGGTGGGTCCGGGGGGGGTGAGCGCAACCGTCCGATGGTCTTCGTCCGCGCCGTCATGTCGCTCGCGGGCGAGAACACGCCCGAGGACGCGCGACTGACCGATGAACAGCGCGACCAGGTCCGCGCCATCGCGGAGGAGTACGCGGGCGCACTCCGCGAGTTCAGAGCCGCACACCAGGACGAGATCGACGCCCTTCGCCCCCAGGGTGGCCCCCCCGCCCCCCCCCCCCGGGGGGGGGGGGGGGGGGGGG
>DOJA01000298.1:0-2598 GCA_003511945.1 Phycisphaerales bacterium
CCCCCACGCCACCCCCACGCGACCCCCACTCGACCCCCACTCGACCGCTGAAGCCCCCTCGGACGCCCGTCGCTCGGGCCTATCATCGGGTCCGCTCTGTTCCAGGAGGGGCCGCGCCGCATGACCCAAGCCGCCGTCAAGAGCCCGCGTGAACCAGGGTCCGACGCCCTCACCCGGGGCGTGCGCGTGCGCGTTCGTCCCGAGTACCTGCCCGAGCATTCTGAGCCCGCCAAGTCGCAGTTCGTGTTCGGCTACCGCGTGCGGATCACCAACGAGGGCGCCGGCCCGGTCCGCCTGGTCAGCCGGCGCTGGGTGATCGTCGACGGCGAGGGCGACGAACGCATCGTCGAGGGCGAGGGCGTGATCGGGCAGCAGCCCGTCATCCCCCCGGGGGAGGCCTTCGCCTACGCGTCCTACTGCCCCTTGACGACCGCCTGGGGCACGATGGAGGGCGTCTACCGCATGACGCCGACGGACGAGCGCGAACCCCCGTTCGAAGCGGTCGTCGCCCGCTTCTTCCTGATCGCCCCCGGGATGCAGCATGGCTGAGGGCGGGGCGAGCCCATCGGTCGTGCTGACCGCCTCGATCGGACCCGCCGGCTTTGCGGTGGACATCGATTCCGGCGCCCACCGGCTCCGCGCCGACGAGCCCGCCTCTTTCGGCGGCGCGGGGAGCGGCCCCGGCCCCTTCGAACTGCTCTCCAGCGCGCTGGCGTCGTGCGTGCTCATCACGATCCGCATGTACGCCTCGCGCAAGGGCTGGCCTCTTGAAGGGGCGACGCTCGCCATCGAGACCGACCGCGGGCCGGCGCAGCCGCTGAAGTCGGCGCGGTTGGTGCTCTCCCTCACAGGCCCCCTCGACGCCGAGCAGCGGGAGCGCCTGCGCGAGATCGCCGGGCGCTGCCCCGTCCACCGCACGCTCGAGGGCGGGGCGCACATCGAGACGGAACTGGCGTGAGGCCTGCTAGCCGTCCCGGGGCGAGTCAACGCCCGTCCTCTCACTCGGCGGGCTGAACAGGTCGAGGATGACCGAGTCTTCGAGCGCCTCGCCGCTGTGGGGGACATTGGCGGGCAGCACCAGGGCCTCGCCCGCGCCGACCTCGATCGTCCGCCGATCGGGGGCGCCGTCGGCCCCGACCCGGAACCGGAACCGCCCGCTCTGCACGATCGAGATCTGCTCGTTCTCGTGGGCGTGCGTGCCCACGCTGAAGCCCTTCTGCAACACGATGTGGCTCACCATCATCTTTTCGCCCACGATCCGCCGGCGCGCGATGAGCGCCATCGGGCGGTCCTCGGGCAACTCCGCGATCACGACCTTCCGCGCCTGGTTCATGCCCGATTATCGCCCGCAGCGGCCCGCGGGGCGCAGCGACCCTCCGCGCACCCGGCTCGCCCGGTCAGGCGCAGGCGCTGGGCCGCAAAGAGGCGGTAGAGCCGGTCCGAGATCCACCGAAGCCCGGGCCACCCCGTCGGCGCCAGCAGCCATCCCCATCCGACGGCGTCGTACGCCCGCCGGAAGACCTCGACGCCCTCGACGATCGTCCCGTCCTCGGTCACGCCGTGGATCCGCGCCATGACCTGCGGGAGCGTGAGCCCCATCGTCCCGGGATCGAAGCCCGGGGCCGCGATGTCGACGATCCGCAGCCCGCCACGCCCGCGGTCCATGCGGCGCAGCAGGTCGGCCTCGCGCCGGCACAGGGGGCACTCGCCGTCGACAAGGATGGTGAACCGGGGCGGACGCATGAGTGCGGTTTCGACCGATCCGGGGGCGACGATTCGCTCTCCCCCTTCCCGGTTCCCGGTTTCCCGGTCATGATGACCGGACATGGACGCCCTTCTCCTGGTCCTCGGCTCCGGGGCCGCGTTGCTGGCCGCCTACTTCACCTACGGGCGCTGGCTCTCCCGGCGCGTCTTCAACCTCGACCCCGACGCCCCCACCCCCGCCCACACCGAGCGCGACGACCTGGACTATGTCCCCTCCCGCCGGTCGATCGTGTTCGGCCATCACTTCACCTCCATCGCCGGCACCGGCCCGATCGTCGGCCCCGCGATCGGGGTCATGTGGGGATGGCTGCCCGCGCTGCTTTGGGTGGTCTTCGGGTCGATCTTCATCGGCGCGGTGCACGACCTGGGCTCGATCGTCATCTCCCTGCGCAAGAAGGGGCGCTCGATCGGTGACATCGCCGGCGACCTGCTCGGCCCGCGGGCGCGCCTCATCTTCCTGGGCATCCTCGTCATGGGGCTGTGGATCGTGCTGGCGATCTTCGGGCTGGTGATCGCCGGGGTCCTCAGGCAGTACCCCGCCGCCATCTTCCCCGTGCTGTTCCAGACTCCCATCGCGGTCGCCATCGGCCTGCTCGGACGCCGCCAGGGACGGTCGATCGTGCTGCCCTCGGTCGTCGCGCTGGGGCTCATGTACGCCAGCGTCGTCTTCGGCGACGCCTCGTTCGGCCCGACCATCGGCGGGCTGCACGCCTTCAACCAGTGGGCGGCGTCGCTCCCCATCTGGGTGTGGACCGCCTTCCTCCTCGCCTACTGCTACGCCGCCAGCGTGCTGCCGGTGTGGCTGCTGCTCGCGCCGCGCGATTACCTGTCCAC
>DOJA01000298.1:2655-2799 GCA_003511945.1 Phycisphaerales bacterium
TGCTGCCGGTGTGGCTGCTGCTCCAGCCGCGGGACTACATCAACGCTCTCCAGCTCATCACCTCGCTGGCCCTCATCGCCCTGGGCCTCGTCGCTGCGGCCTTCATCTACAGCGCCGATCCCGCGCCCCCCCAGTCCCCAGTCC
>DOJA01000360.1:0-2032 GCA_003511945.1 Phycisphaerales bacterium
CCCCGCTCTCCGCTCTCCGCTCTCCGCTCCCCGCTCCCCGGGTCGGTACTCTACGGGTCCTCGATGGCGGGGTTTCGGAGGAGCATTCTCATGGCGAAGAAGAAGTCAAAGTCCAAGGCATCCAAGGGCGGCGCGGGCAAGGGGGGAAAGAAGAACAAGGGCGCAAAGGCGATCAAACCCAAGGAGATCAAGACCGGCAAGGGGATGAACGCGATGGAAGTGGGCCAGGAACTGGTCCGCATGTTCAACGCGGGTCAGTTCACCGAGATCGAGGACCGCTTCTGGGCGCCCAAGATCCGGTCGATCGAGGGGTTCGGCGTGGCGATGGCGTGGGACGGCCGCAAGGCGGTCCGCGCGAAGAATCACGACTGGATGAGCACGCACAAGATCCACGGCGCCAGCGCGTCGGGGCCGTTCGTCGGCGCCACCGGCTTCGCGGTGAAGTTCAGCATGGATGTCGAGGACACCACGAACGGGCAGCGCACCACGATGGAAGAGGTGGGCGTCTACACCCTCAAGAACGGGAAGATCATCCAGGAAGAGTTCATGTACGGCGGGTGATCGCCCCCCGGCTCAGTGTTCCGCCTGCTGCGGTGTGTTCGCGGGCCTGCTGACGACATCAGGCCCGTTCTCGTTCCCGGTGGGCGGCGGCGCCGGTGCGGGAAGCGATCGCAGCGCGCGGGCCTCGGCCTCGATCGGCGCGGGCTCGTGCAGTTCGCGCGACGACTTGGCGCCGTGCTCCTCGAACTTGCGCAGGGTGGGCACCAGGCGGGCGTCGACCGAGCCGACGAGCTTGTTGTAACGGTCGCGCGTGCGGTTGATGGCGACGCCGACCTCCGCCACCGCTTCCAGCACCCCCGAGGCCCGCTCGTGCAGCTCGCGTCCGAGGGTCATGAGCTCCTGGGCGTGATCGCTGAGTCGCTTCTCGCGCCAGCCGATGTGGACCGCGCGGAGCAGCGCAATGAGCGACGACGGGGAGGCGATGACGACGCCGAGCGACGCGGCGGCGTCGAGCAGGTCGGGCCGGCGTCCCATGGCCGCGTCGATGAACTGGTCCCCGGGGATGAACATGACGACGAAATCGAGCCCTCCCGCGATCTGATCGCCGTACTCTTTTTTCGAGAGCGCCTGGACCTGATCGAACACATGGCGTGCGAAGCGGTCGAGGTGCCGGTGCCGGTCGTCGGGGTCGGGGGCGTTGGCCGCGTCGATGTACGCCGAGGTGGGCGTCTTGGCGTCGACGGCGACGACGCGCCCGTTGGGCAGACGGACGATCATGTCGGGTCGGAGGGCCCGGCCTTGTTCGTTGCGGAGGGAGTGCTGCAGGTCGAAGTCGCAGTGCTCGACCATCCCGGCGAGCTCGGCGATGCGCTTGAGGGACATCTCGCCGTACGCCCCGCGGACCTCGGGACGCTTGAGCGCGTTGACCAGGTTGGCGGTCTCCTGGCGGAGCAGCGTGCTGGACTCGGCCAGGCGTCCGAAGGACTCGGCGCGTTCCTTCTCGATGCGTCCGATCTGGTCGGCGGCCTTCTTCAGCGCGTCGTCGATCGGCTTCACGCGGTCGTCCATCTGACGGATGGCCGACGCGTGCTCCTTGGCGAAGGACTCCCTGGCCAGCCGCAGGAAGTGCTCGCTGGACTGCTGGAGCGCGCGGGAGGCGGCGGCGTCGAACGCCTTCTGGAAGCGGTCGTTGAGTTCCTCGAGTCGGGCGCGGCTCTCGTGGAGTTCGTGCTCGTGGCGACGGGCCTGTTCGTCGAGCCGGGCGCGGAGGGCGGCGCCGTCGGCGGCGGAGGAGACGAGGCGCTCGCGGAGGGCGTCCGACTCCCGCTCGGACGATTCGAGCGCGCCGGCGAGCTCGGCGATGCGCTCGCGCGCGCCCTGGGCCGCGGCCTGGGCGCCCGCGCCGTGCGCCCGGAGGCGGGAGCGGTCCCACAGCAGGACTCCCGCGCCGAGCGCGAGCGCGGCGCAGGCGAGCGCGGCGGCGAGCAGGCGGGGGAGATTTCTCATGCCGCGCACGTTATCGCTCCGGCGC
>DOJA01000360.1:2043-2774 GCA_003511945.1 Phycisphaerales bacterium
GCAGGCGAGCCCGAGGATGACGACGCTCGCGCTCATGCGCGGAGTGTACCGGAGGCGATCAGCGGGGAGCGGGCGGCGTCGAGATGATGCGGATGCGCGGGGCCTGAGCAGCAAGCCCGGCCAGTGTCGCGCCTGCGATGCGGGCCGGGGTGGCCTCGATCAGTTCACGCAGCCGACGCGGCTCGTCGAGCGGGCGGACGCGGAAGGTGCGATCGGAGAGCACCCGCGCCCAGTAGCGGGTATCAGCGAAGAACTGATCGAGCTCGTCGAGCGCCGCGGCGCGGGCCGCCTCGAGTTCGACTGCGTTCGGACCCTCGGCGATCATGCGGTCGAGGTTGGCGTTGATCTCGTCGGCGAGGAGCGACGCGAGCCCCGGCTCGCAGATCCCCCAGACCGCGAGCAGGCCGCTGCCGGGCACCCCGGCGCCGGGGGCGTGCTGGACGAACACGCGCTGGGCCAGACTGCGGTCAACGGTGCAGCGCTGGTTGAGGGTGCCCTGGAGCGCGCGAGCGATGATCGTCATGTGCGCCATTGCGCCGGTGTTCCATTCATCTGCGCCGGGAATGGCGATCATGACCCCGGCCGGGTCGCCGGGGCGTCCGAGTTCGATCTTCGCTTCGGGGGACCCCTGGGGCACGAGGAAGCGCGGGGCGTCAAGGGGGAGTCTGTCCGGCTGGGGGCGTTCCCGCGGTGTGATCTGTCCGAGCGTGCGGGCGACGATCTCGAGGGCG
>DOJA01000360.1:2834-5123 GCA_003511945.1 Phycisphaerales bacterium
TGCGGGCGACGATCTCGAGGGCGACGGACGAGCGGAGTTCGCCGGCGATGCCGATCTCGATCGGACCGCCGCACAACTGCTCGACCCACGCCTGGGCGTTCGGCAGTTTGAGCGCGGAGGACTCCTGGGCGGAGAGGGACCCGAAGCGGGGATCGTCCGGTCGGAACAGCATCTGTTCGAGGCGGGTGGTGATCACACCGGTTGAACTGCGGGCGAGCGCCTGGGACCGGCGCTGCTCCGAGGTACTCCAGCGTTCGAAGGACTGCGACTCGATCACGGGCTGATCGAGCAGGTTCGCCATGAGTGACAGCGCGGCCTCCAGCGACTCGCCGCCCACGCCGAACTCCAACAGAACGCGGTCGGGTTCGATGAGGTAGCTGAGGCGGAGCGAGAGATCGGTCATCGACTTGCGGACACCAGATGCCGCCGTTCCGACGAAGGCCGGGGTGCTCCACAGCGCGGCCGAGGCGAGCGTGAGCCCGCGGGTTCCTTCGTCCTCCAGGCTGCGTCCGCCGACGAGGGAGATGGCAACAGAAGCGCCCGCGCTGGTCCCGCGGACCTCGCGGTAGTGGAGGCGGATGCCGTTGGTCAGCCAGGCGGAGGTGACGCCCGTCTCGGGCGAGACCGTGACCTCGGCCACACCGCCCGGCAGGCCCTGGGCGTCCGGACCGGGCTTGTCGGGCTCTTCGTGGGCCACGGGGAGTACGCGGGGCTGAGCCGGCGCCGGGCTGACCAGCGGGGCCGCGAACAGGGCCCGGGCTTCGGACTCGGAGGGCGTGGGCACAGCGGGCGGGAAGACCAGGACGAGTGTGCCGATGGAGGGATCGCATCGCTCCGCCGCGGCGCGGGAGAGGTCGTCGGCGGAGATGGCGGGCACCACCCGTCGTGCGGCGGCCTCGAGTTGGACGGGGGCCAGAGCGAGCCCGCCGAGGGTCTCGGCGCGGGTCAGCGACTTGAGAAGGCGTCCGGAGGGAACGACGCCTGAAGCGTCCCGCGCGAGGCGGGACAGGAGCGAGTCGGCGGCGACAGATCGCTCCTCGGGGGTGACGCCTCCCTGGGCCAGCGTCCGGGCGACACCCACCACCCGAGCGCCGATGGCGGCCCAGTTCGGGGCGTTCCCGACCGCCGTCGCGACGGAAACGAACATGGAACTGCTGACATCCCCGGACCAGGCGTTCACTTCAAGCACTGCCGGCTCGCGCTCGCCCAGCAGTGCGCTCATGCGTCGGTCCAGCACGATGCCGAGGAGCTCCATCGTGAGCTGGCGCCGAAGATCGGCGGCGGTGCGCAGCGCGCCGATCGCGGGTGTCGGCACGATCAGTTCCGCGTAGAAGGATGACGCGTCGGGATCGGAGACGACCACCACCCCGGGCTGGGTCCGGGGCGACAGCGTCAGACGGGCCGGGGGCTCGGCAGGAGTGGAGGGGACGGGCGTGAGCTCTCGCTCGGCGAGGGCGGCCACGGCGGCGGGGTCCGCGTCGCCCACGACGAACAGGGTTGCCGCGATCGGGGCGTAGCAACGCTCCACGAATCGCGTCACCGTGTCGGACTCGACCTCGCACAGACGATCGACCCGGGGGAACGACGGGTTGGTCGTCAGCGTCGTCCCCGGCGCCAGAACCGGGGCCACGACGCGGCGTAACCGATCCGACTTGGACTCGGATTGAGCGGCGTCGGCCTGAACCTGGGGGCGCAGGCGGGTCACTGTGTCCGCGTCAAGGGCCCCGACGCGCAGGAACTCCGCCAGGAAGGAGAACACCGCCGCCAGGTCTGACGCATCCGCGGTGGGCACGGCCAGCGTGACAGAGGCGAGATCGGAGTTCGACTGCACGATCGGATCGGACTCCTGAGGCGGGTTAAAGACTCCGGGGATCGATGCGGCGCGCGCGCCCGCGGGCGTCTCGCGCGCACGGGCGAGCAGCAGCCGCGCAGCGAGGTACGACGCGCCGACCTCGGACGGGGCCTCACTCCGCGACCCCGCGCTGACCACCAATCGCACGAGCGCCTGGCCGGGCGGGTTTGCATTGGGCAGGACCACCACCTGCAGCCCGTTGGCCAGCGTGCGCCGAACAATGGCGGGGTCGGCTTCGAGCGCGACGGAAGGGGGCGGCACCGGGTCGGCGGCACGGGACGCTGAAACGCCCCCGAGGAGGGCCGCCAGCATCAGGGCCAGCCCGTGCAGCGGTGCGGAAATCGCGGCTGAGAATCGTCGAAGGGTCATGCCGACGAAGGGTACCGCGTCCACCCCCTGGAGTTGCCCCCCCCGGATTTGCCCCCCTGAGTTGCCCC
>DOJA01000341.1 GCA_003511945.1 Phycisphaerales bacterium
CAGATCGAGCTCTTCGAGTCCGCCGACATCGTGCACTACCTGCGAGAGACCTACGGCGCCTAAAGCCGATCCATCAGCAGGGTCGCGATCCCGAGGAAGGCGAAGAAGCCGCAGCAGTCGGTGACGCTGCGCACGATCACGCCCGAGCCGAGGGCGGGGTCCTGCCGCAGCGCCTTCAGCGCGAGCGGCACCGCGGCGCCGACGAGGCCGGCGATCGCGAGGTTCGCCACCATCGCGAGCAGCAGCACGATGCCCATCCACGGCGTGCCTTGCCACAGCCAGGCGATCCCGGCCGCGACGAGGCCGGTCAGCACGCCGATCGCGACGCCGACGCCGACGAGCCGCGACGATCTGCCCCACGCGCTGACCTTCTTCCTGACCGCGAAGGAACGGCGCGAGGCGCTGGGCGCCCTGCGCCGGCTGCACCCCGACCGCGCCCGGGCGCTGCTGGCGGCGCTGCGAGGCCAGCGCCGTCCAAAGGAGCCCCGCCCGTGACGGAACGAACGACCGCCGCGCTGCTCCCGGGTCGGGATGCGCGCATCCTGGCCGACCTGTTGTCGCCCGGCGCCGATCTGGACGCGATCGCGCGCCGCCACTTCTCCGGGCGGGGGTCGCCCCTGCGCCGGCTGGCGTCGTGGGCGTCGCGTCCGCGGAGCGCCGCGGCCCTGAGCGCCGTGCAGGCGCTGGCGGATGGAAGGGCGCGCCTGGTGGTGAGCCGCGCACGCGCCGACGCCGCCGGGGCGCTGCTGGCGCTGGCGCTGGACCGCGAGGACAAGGAGCTGGCGCGAAAGGCGTGCGTCGACCTGCTGAAACTCGACCCCGGCGAAGCCCCGGCGCCGCCCGCGTTCGGGCCGGGAGGACCGGGGGGTCCGGGGGGCGCTCCGGATTCTGCGGCGATGGACGCCGGCGCGGTGCGGTCGCTCCTGGAGAAGCTGGGCGCGCGGTCGGAGCCCGTTTCGGGCGGGGGCACGCCGTGAGCGCGCCGGGATCACACGGAGCGTCCGTGCCGGGGGTGCCGGGGGCGCCGGGGGCGCCGGGGGCGTCTGGGGCACTGGAGGCGCGGGAGCGCGGCGTGCTGCGGGTCGTCCGCCCGCAGACGCCCAACCAGCTGCACGAGTGGTTGCGCTGCGTGCTGGGAGTGGAAGTGCCCAGAGCGCCGACGGAGCCGGGGAGCAGTGCGCCGTTTGACTACCTGTGCCACGCCTTCTTCGAGGGCGCCGCCCCCGAGTCGCCCGATGGCGTGGTGTGGGCGAACCGCGGGGGCGGGAAGACCTTCTACGCCGCGGTGGCGACGCTGCTGGACCTGGCGTTCAAGCCGGGGATCGAGGTGCGGATCCTCGGCGGGTCGCTGGAGCAGTCGGGGCGGGCGTACGAGCACCTGCGCCGGCTGTTCGAGCGCGAAGAGATGCGCGGGCTGGTGGACGGAGCGATCACCGAGCGCCGCCTCCGCCTGCGCAACGGGTCGCGGGCGGAGATCCTGGCGCAGTCGGAGGCGTCGGTCCGGGGCACGCGCCCGCAGAAGCTCCGCTGCGACGAGGTGGACCTGTTCGACCCCGAGGTGTGGGAGGCCGCCCAGCTGACCACGCGCTCCCGCGTGTGCGGCGAGGGCGCCGGCGCGGTCCTCGTGCGCGGCGCGGTCGAGGCGATCGGCACCATGCACCGCCCGCGGGGGCTGATGGCCTCGCTGACGCGCGCGGGGAACGGGCGCCGGGTGTTCCGGTGGGGTTTCGTCGATGTGCTGGAGCGCTGCCCGCAGGAGCGGGCCTGCGCCGCGTGCCCGCTGTGGGATGAGTGCGCCGGGCGGGCGAAGTCACCGTCGCGGGCGCGGACGGGCGCCGGGCACCTGCGGATCGATGACGCCTGCGCGATGAAGGCCCGCGCCGGGCGCGGCGCCTGGGAGGCGGAGATGCTGTGCCGGCGCCCGGTGGCCCGCGACGCGGTCTACCCCGAGTTCGACCCGGCGCTGCATGTGTCGCCCTTCGATCCGCCCCTGCTCGAGCGCGGGGGGAGGCCCGGGGGGGCTTCCGGGGGGGCTTCCGGGGGGCTGCGCGGGCGATCGGAGGTCGGTGGAGTGGTGCTCATCCGGCGACGGCGCCGCCCCCTGTCCGACCACCGCCCAGGCGCCCCGCGTCGCGCCGGGCCAGTTCGTCGAGGAACTCGGCGAGGTGGCGCCCCAGTTCGTCCGGCTGCTCGACCTGCGGGGCGTGCCCGCAGCGATCGATCCAGCGGAGCCGTGCGTCGGGGAGCATCTCGCTGAACTGCACCGCGACCTCCGGGGGCGTCACGATGTCGTTCCGTCCCCAGGCGAGCAGGGTGGGCACGCGGACCCCGCCCAGGCGCTCGCCCAGGTGGTCGTTCTTGGCGCTGCGCCCGAGCTTGACCAGCGCGCGGGCCGACGAACGGCGCGAGAGTTCGGCGTAGGAGTCCTCGATCATCGAGGGCCACATCCGCGCGGGGTCGAAGAAGAGCTCGCTGATCTTCCTCTCCAGCCACTGGCGGCTCGGGGAGTGCTCGACCCCCTTCTCGAACCCGCGCTCGAACAGCCCCGAGGAGCCGACGAGCGCCAGCGCGCGCACCAGGTCGGGCCGGTCGAGCGCCAGGCGCAGCCCGACATGCCCGCCCAGCGAGTTGCCCACGAAGACCGCCGGCTGATCGGCGAGCGACTCGACCACGCTGGCGATCAGGCGCGTCACGCCGTCGACGCTGCAGGCCGGGCCGCGCATCTCGAGCAGGGGCGGCTGCACGAGGAAGACCTCGGCGCGGTGGATCAGGTGCGGCAGGAGCGCGAACCAGTGCTCGTTGAGCCCCAGCAGCCCGTTGAGGACAACGACCGGCGGGCCGAACCCCGCGCGGTCCACGCGGATGTCGAGCCCGGTGACGCGCTCGCGCGTGCTGGCGGTGACCGGCGCGCCCGGAGCCGCGGGGTCGTCGAGGGGATCGTGCGGGGTGGTCTGGTCGGTCACTCGTCCGGTCCTTGCACGGGGGTCGGTCGGATTCCGAGATTCCGGTCCCGGAAAGGTTAGTGGGCACTCTCTGTATGCGCCAAGCGCGAGCGGAGTTCTTCTCCGTCTCTTAACCGTTCGCCCCGGTGACCAGGGCGAGGAACGGCGCCTGGCTCGGGGGCTCGCGGTCGAGCGCGATTTTGAGGAACTCCGCCAGCAGGCGGGTGGCCCGCGCGACCGCCTGCCGGTGCGCCGGGGTGGTTGGGAACGCGGGATCCGGGCTTTCGAGCACCCGCAGAAGGTCTACGGTGCTCTCACGCACCCGCCAGACGGGCGCCCCTCCGGGGGCCGGGGGGGCGGAGGCGCCCCCGATTCCCCCGGCTCGGGGGTCAAAGAGGTACACGCCCCCCTTCTGGCGGTCTTGCGGGGCTCCCAACCGGGGGCGGAGGCCGACCTCGGTCAGCAGGTCCCACTGGAACCGCAGGACCGCGTCGCGGACCGCGTCGGCCTCGCCCAGCCGCCGGAGGGCGCGGAGCAGGGCGTCGAAGAGCCCCGGGTGCGGATCCTGATCGACGATGGCGTGGTGGGCGAGGTCCACGAGGTACATCCCGGCGTGGTGCGCCAGCAGGTCGCGCCGGGCGGGCCAGAAGATCTCCTGGAGATCCCACTCCGTCAGCGTGGCCAGTTCGACGCCGGGCTTGACGATGGCAACCAGTTCGCCCCGGGTGAGGAGTTCGAACCCGCCCCCGAACTTGGCGTTCTCGCGCCTGGCTCCCTTGGCGATGCCCTTGAGGCGCCCGTGCGCCCGCGCGAGGAGCGCAACGGTCTGCGAGGTCTCGGAGAACTCCCAGTGGCGCAGGACGATCGCCTGATCGATCAGCGTCGGCACG
>DOJA01000093.1:0-2155 GCA_003511945.1 Phycisphaerales bacterium
CCCCCCGCTGGAGCCCGTCTAACTCAGGGGATTGTGCTCTCCAGCGGCGCCGGTCGGTTTCCGATTGGGTCGCGTGAGGGGGTGATGCCGAACGAGAGGGCATCGGGGTCCGTGTCCTTGGCCCCGACGAAGACGGAGCGCGTGGGGGCCCAGAGGGCCGGGTTGCGGGACTCGCGCTCGGTGAGCAGGGCGACATGCCCATCGAAGAAGGCGGCGTCCATGCGCCCGCGATGGCGGTAGGCCAGGGCGAGGTTGGCGCCGGTGCCTCCGGCGCCGAGGCGCCCCCAGGCGCGGGAGGTCTGCTCGACCGTGGTTCGCTCCCCGAAGCAGCCCCACTCGAAGGGTGAATAGGCGCCGTCGAAGTCGATCGTGCCCGCCTTGGAGTCCAGGTAGCGGAACCCGTCGGCGAGGGCGATCTTGCCGTCGGCCCGCCCCAGGTGGGTCGTTCGCGGGAGGTAGCCCCTGGGCGTGATGTGCTGGCGCCTGAGTTCTCCCCCGGCGTAGTCGTGCTGGCCGATGGACGCCGTCCGGCGCTCGGCGGCGAGGTACACGCTGCGACCGCCCGTGAGCTGGAAGTTCATGGGCATCAAGAACGAGACGCCCCGGGCCAGTTCCGCGCGGGCTTCGAGGGCGGAGGCCATTTCCTTCGAGCCCGGCTTGGCGTCGCGGAAGGCCGGGACGCGGAGGCGCATCGCGGGGTCGGCGTAGCGCTCGAGCAGGGCGAGCAGGCGCTCTTCACGATCAACGGGGAGCGAGCCCTCGTCCGCGACGGACGGCGTGATCCAATCCACATTCTGCACGGGCGCGTCCGCACGACGGCTCAGCGCGTCCCAGGCCTTCTGGTTCGCGTTGCCCACGGGCCACAGGTGGAGCCCGGAGGTGTTCACCCCCGGCAGCCACTCGTCGTTGGAGGCGGCGTAGCGGAGTACGCCCTGCACGAGCGTGCGCTGGGCGCTCATCGACCCGGCGGCCCAGGCGGCCTCGCGGGCGGCGGCGAGGGCGGGGAGCAGGAGACCGGTCACGATCGAGACGATCGCAACGACGACCATGGCCTCGATCAGGGTGAAGGCGGGGCGCCGAACCATCGGGTGAGCAGCATCGCCTGCCGCCCCCCCCCGGGCAATGGTCGGTGGTGGGGCGGTGGAGGGCCGGTGGAGCGACTCGGCGGCGGCTACTCGATGATCCCGCGATCAGGGTTGCGCGAGTAGGGCTCGTAGGCGAAGTTGTAGGCGCGGGTGTCGGTGCCGCCGAGGCCGATGAACCGGGAGCCGCGGGGGGCCCAGAGGGCGGGGTTGCGGGCGGCGTCCTTGTCGAGCACCTCGACATGGCCGTCGAAGAAGGCGGCGTCCATGCGTCCGCCGTGGCGGAAGGAGAAGGGCCAGCCGATTTGCGGAGTGCGCGTGCTGCCGGTCCCCCATGAGGTCGAGGCGAGATCGAGCGGGTTCCGGTCAGTGAACGATCCCCAGGGTCCGCCGGAGTATGTGACATCCACATCAATTACGATGGAGTTACGATTCTCGATATAACGGAACCCGTCACTGATGCAGATTTTTCGGGACGGATTGCCAACGCGCTCGAACCGCGGGCGGTACGACTCTGGAAGGTGGTAGATATTACGGAGTTCCCCGTATCGCGGGGTCGTGAACTGGGTGATGGGGTTGAGATTGTCACTCTTGGCCTCGGGGATTGACAAAGAATCCTTCGCGCCGAAGAGCTGCCAGTTCATGGACATCAGGAAACTAGGATGGCGGAGCAACTCCCCTCCAGTGCGGTCTTGCAGGTATTCCGCGACAATCGAGCCTGCGTCGCTGCCAAAGACGGCGCTGCGCTGGGTCATCGCGGGATCGGCGTACTGCTCGAACAGCGTGAAGATCCGTGCGGACCGATTCGCGGGAAGGTCGGTTCCCGCCAGACTCGGGGTCATCCAGTCCATCGGCTGAACGGGGATTGACCCGGATTCGTCCATAGTGTCGGCCGGGTTGCCCCCCCCCGAGAAGAAGCGGCGCCCGGATGTGTTGATGCCTGGGATCCACTGGTCGTTTTCGGTGGCGTAGACATTCATGCCCAGCACGAGTTGTCGCTGAATGTTGCTGCTCTGCATGAGAAACGCGGCTTCCCGCGCCTTGCCCAGCGCGGGCAGCAGGATGCCGATGAG
>DOJA01000093.1:2326-2727 GCA_003511945.1 Phycisphaerales bacterium
GCCGGGTCGGGGTCGATTCCTTGGCGGGGGCGGTCACTTCGCGGGGGCGGTCATGGTGGAGAGGTCGACGACGGTCTTCTCGGTCTTGGCGAGTTCAGCGAGGATGTCGCGGTAGCGGCCCTCGATCTCCCAGCGGCCGGCGTCGTTCTTGAAGACGGGGTAGAGGGTGTACTTGGCGTCGCGGGAGTTCTTCCAGGGGAGCGCGACGATCTTCGAGCGGCTCATCACCGTGACCTCGCCGGTGACGACATCGAGCATGGTCATGTCGGTTGGGATGACGGGCCTGTCGGAGCCGGAGCGCATCGTGATGATGAGCCCGGCGATGAGGACGATCGGGGCGAGGGCGAGGAGGGCGTACTTGAGGGCCTTCATGAGGGTGCTTCTCGCGGGGGCGACCGGGG
>DOJA01000082.1:0-339 GCA_003511945.1 Phycisphaerales bacterium
ATCACCAATCAGGGAAAAAAGGGATTGTCTGACGCGAACTGCAAATGGATATTGCCACTGGAGTATGATGCCATCGTACCGGCTTCCGAGAACAGGGTATCCTTGCTGAAAGACAGGAAGTTTGGTCTATTTGATCTCCAACTCCGCAAACTGATCAAACCGGTATACGAGAGAAATATTCAGTACTTCAGCGCTTCGGCCCTGGTGGCCTATAAAGAGGGCTTTTACGGGTTCATCAATATCGACACCCAGCCACTTTCGGATTTTGCCTTTGAAGAGGTAATCCCCTGGCGTGATTCCACAGCCTGGGTAAAGAAAAATTTCAGGTGGCAACTCTAT
>DOJA01000082.1:517-11985 GCA_003511945.1 Phycisphaerales bacterium
ATCGTGCGTATTCACAAAGAAAACCACTACGGCATCCTGAGCAGCACACGGGGCATGATCATAGCTCCCACCTACAACGAGATCATTAACCTGGGAACGGAGGACATACCCTTCTATTTTGCGGAGAAGCATGTTGAAGAAGCTGATATCTTTGTAGTGCTCTACTTTAACAAAGATGGTACGCAGGTGAAAAGGGAGATTTACGAAGCGGATGAATACGAGCGGATATACTGCAGGAACAATTAACAGTTCCTTATTGTACGATTAAATTTGGCTGCTGCGGCCCCACCCCCACCAACCCCACTCGCCAGCATCGCCGGGATCTGGTGCTTCATGCTCAGCAGGACGCCCAGCACATTGATGTCAAACACATGGCGGAAGTTCTCGACCGTCTGCTGCGCCACCGGGACCGGCACGGCCCCCTCGACGCCAGCGTTGTTGAAGGCGTAGTCCAGCCGCCCGAACGCGCGGACGGTCTCCGCCACAGTGCGCTGGGCGTCCGCTTCGCTGGCGGCGTCGGCCCGGATGAAAATCGCCTTGGCGCCCGCCGACTTGAGCCGCTCGACCGCGGCCTTGCCCTCCGGCTCGCGCCGCCCGGTGATCGCCACCGCCGCCCCGCGCTTGGCGAACGCCAGCGCCGTCGCAAGCCCGATCCCCGCGTTCCCCCCGGTCACCAGCGCCACCTTGCCCTGCATGTCCATGAGCGAGCCCCTCCAGAACCAGTGAAAGTGTCATGGGTGTGCGAAAGCCGATCATAATCGCAGGCCGGGGCCCCCGATCGGACATCGGCTCGGGATTTCCCTTGTCTTGGACGGAACAGCGTGGGAGACTGCCCCGTAGAGGCCGGGGCGAACGCCCCCTCCTTCACTCGGGAGCCAACCCATGCGAACGCCGGCCCTCAAGTCGCTCGTTCTGGCCGCTGCGTGCGTGATCGGCTTCACAGCGCCGGCGCTCGCCCAGCCCTTCATCGTCAAGGATGACGGCGTCTACGCCCGGATGCCCGAACGCGTCGAGGTCGCCGCCGACGGGACGATGACCGTGGTGACTCGGGATGTCGGGCCGATCCCGGAGGGAGCGGATGCGCCGGAACTGCCGGAGCGGGTCGAGGTGTGGTCGACCCGCGCGGACGGAACGAGGTTCAGAGGGTGTGAGATCTCCGATGACGCCTCCGACACCGATCGGTGGGCCGAGTTTGTGTGGCCCGAGGGCAGCGGCTTTGTAGTCGCGCCCGGGTTCAGGATCGAAATTGACTGCCCTGTGCGGGCAGGGGTGGATACGAGGTCCACTCCCGACGAGCCGAGAATGGAGGCGAAGCGAGTACCAGATTGGACGAAATGGGTCCGGGTGCTTGCGGACTTCCCGACTCAATCGTCGACGCCAGCGCCGCCGATCGATCGCGCTGATGGGCTGTTCGACCTCGAACTCAATATCGACTCCGGAACTGTTCCCAGCGAGCACGCGGCATCGGTTCAGTTGATGTGTGAGCGATTGATCAGGAGGTTCGAGTCTTTGCTCTTCAGTAACACGACTCGGGTGAGAGTAAGTCTGCGGTTCGTGCCGGAAGCCGCCAGCGACTCACTGGCGAGAACTACGCCATCAGTCACGATTGCTCCCTATGCGAACATACGGGCCTCGCTCATTGCGTTAGCGCAGTCTCAGGCCGAACATCCAACCGAGATACTCCATTACCAGTCGCTGCCTGAGACTCCATATGCTGCCCAGATAGCCGGCGCGCTCACGGTGAGCGCGGCGCATGTCATTATTCCCGCAAGTCTGTTCGAGAGGATGGGATTGCCGCCTGGCACGACCGAGGAAGCGGCGATTACAGTGCGATCGACCTCGGCTTGGGACTACGACCCATTGGACGGGACATCCGCTGCGAAAATCGATCTGGAGAAGGTATTGACTCATGAAGTCATCCACGCGCTCGGATTTGTGTCTAGTCTCGCTGCTCAGCCCGTGGCCATTCCAAGCGTCCTTGTCTGGGACATGTTCCGCTTCAGTCAGACGGCGATCGATGGCTCACTGAGCTCCTCCGAAGTATCGCTTTCACCTCGAATGCTCGACATCCAAGTTGAATGCGTCGCAGGTCTCGATATGGAGCCGTCATCCTGGATCGCTCGACTCAGTCGGGGCGAGCTCCCCGGCGGAGATGGGGCCCAAGCTTCGCACTGGAAGAACTTAGATCTCCTGCCATCGGGATCGCCGGTCATCGGCTTGATGGACCCGTTCGAAGATAACATTCTCGTCGTGCCCGGCTACCTCTACCCCACCGACATCGCCGCCCTCGACATGATCGGCTGGAACATCGATCGCGACAACCCGCCCGACCCGCCGGGGGCCAACAACCCGGTCTCGCCGTCGGACGGATCCTCGGGCCTGAGCATCCCGGTCACGCTCCGCTGGACCCCCGCTCCCGCCGGGACCGGGACACTGACGCATGTCGTATACATCAGCAAGCGCTTCGGGTCCGATCCGCTCACCCCGTTCGATCTGGTCCACCGCTCGGAGCCGGTCTCCGGGTCGCTCTACCCGGTGCCGCAGGGCGCGGTCCTGGCAGACGGCGCCGAGTACCGCTGGATGGTCACGGCGGTGAACGACTACGCCTTCGTGCTCTCCGAGCCGTTCACCTTCCGCACCAAGCCCGTCTGCACTCCCAACCCAAATGCACCCGGGTTTGGATGCTGTGTCGGAAACGCGGACGGTAACAATGTGGTCGACTACGACGACATTACGGAGGTGTTCGGGAACTGGTGCGAGATGAACGGGCCGAGCTCGCCCAATCGGGCCGGCGACGCCAACTGCGACGGGTGCGTCGACTTCGAAGACATCAGTGACATCCTCGCGAACTGGCTGGAAGGATGTCCCTGAGCCCGCTCACCCCCGCTCCGACAGCGCCTTGCGGGCCTCGTCCAGCAGTTTTTCCACCTGGAAGGGCTTGAACAGCACGCACTGGAGCCCCTCCTGGCTCGCCCGCACGATCGAGTGGTGCGGGTCGTACCCGAACCCCGTCACCAGGATCACCGGGGCCGTGGCGCTGGCGCCCTTGGCGGCGGCGAACACCTCGTACCCCGTCTTGTCCCCGATGTTGATGTCGCTCACGATCAGGTCGAACCCCTGGTCGGGGTCCTGGCTCACGCGCCACTGGTCCAGCAGCTTCACGGCGCTGGTCCCGTCGGCGCACTGCGTCACCTCGGCGCCGCGCTTCTCGAAGACTTCGCGCATCGTGTCGCGGATCACCGCCTCGTTGTCCACCACCAGGATCCGCTTGCGGGCCAGCAGCGGGTCCAGCTCCGCCTTGCGGATCGAGTCCTCCACCCCCAGCAGCGTCTGCGGCCCCTTCGCCACATTGCGGATCCGCCGCCGGATCTTGTCCACATCCCCAAGGATCTGGTCGACATGGCGGGCCGCCTCGGGCGTCTGCACCTGGTCCCGCAGCGCCTCCGCCTCCGCCAGCAGGTCGTTCAGCGGCTCGGCCAGTTCCCCCTGCACCGTGCCCGTGGCCGACTGACTCGTCGTGTAGCGCTCCACCACCAGCAGGTTCAGGATGTGCAGCGACATCGCGATGTACCCGCCGAAGATCTCGGCGAAATGCCGGTCGTCCTCGCTGAAGGCGAAGGCCTCCTCGTGCTCGACATTGAACACCCCCAGCACCCGGTCAAAGAGCCGCAGGGGCACGGTCAGCGAGGAGCCGACCTTGTCCATGCCGTAGACATAGCGGGGGTCCTTGGCGACATCCGGACAGATGTACGACTTCCCCGTGGCGGCGACGAACCCGCTGATCCCGTTCCCCTCGGGGCGGGCGAACAGCTCGATCTGGCAGGCCTTCTCGGGCAGCCCGGACGACATCACCAGGTCCAGCCGCCCCGACTTCTCGTCGATCAGGCGCACATTGAAGTGCGTAAACGCGAGCAGTTCCCGCGCAGCGCTGATCACCTTGGTCTGGAGCATCCCCAGTCGTTCGGCGACATGCATCTTCTTGATCGTGTCGGGCTCGAACCGCAGGAGTTCCTGCCCGGCGCGGTTGATCGCCAGGATCTTGCGTCGCAGCGCGTCCTGGGCGGTGACATCGGTCACGGTGGCGACGAAGCGAGGGCAGGCGTCGCTCGCGAGGTCGCCCTGGATCGGCGACACCGTGACCTGGTACGCCCTCCCGATCGAACGCACCTGGACCCGCACCGAGCGCCGCCGCCAGCGGAGTGGGTCGCCCGGCTTCCAGCCGCGTCCGCGGGAGGCCGCCCGCCGACAGGCCACCGCGACGCGCTTCTGGAGCGTGAGCGCAAAGCCCCGGAACACCCGGTTGCCCCAGACGATGCGCCCGTCCACTTCGCAGACGCAGATCCCCTGGCCCAGGGCTTCCAGAACGATGCCCGGGTCACGGTCGAGGGCGGCGGCGTCGATCGCCGCGCCCCCGAGGTCAGCAGGGATGGAACCGCGTTCGGTCATCAAGCGCGCCGCCGGAGACGCTAGCCACCGGCTTCGGAGCCGCCCTCACTCTCTCGATCCGCCACCGAAGTGTACGCTCGCCGACCGCACATGGATTCTGAACGCTCGGGGGCGCGGATCACCGATTCCATGTGGCCCCCCGGGCCCGCGCCGGGGGTATGAAAGCCCGAGAATGACATCGGACAGACTCCCCATCTTCCTGCGGCGGACCCCATGATCCGCCTCGAACAGGTCCACCGGGCCTTCGGCGCGGTCCACGCCGTCCGCGGGATCGACCTGGACATCCCCCGGGGCCAGGTCGCGGGGATCCTCGGCCCCAACGGCGCCGGAAAGACCACCACCATCCGCATGATCACCGGGGTCATCCCCCCATCGGGCGGGAGGGTGCTGGTGGACGGGCTGGACACCGTCTCGGACACCATCGCGGTCCGGAGGCGGATTGGCTACCTCCCCGAGTCGGCCCCGCTCTACCGGGAGATGCGGGTGGCGGACTACCTCCGGTACCGGGGACGCCTGTACGGGCTCGAGCGGCGCGCGCGGGAGCGGGCCATCGCCCGATCGCTGGACCGCTGCGGGCTGGGCGAGGTCCGCAGGCGCCGGATCGGGCACCTCTCCAAGGGCTATCGCCAGCGGGTTGGCCTGGCGAGCGTGCTGCTGCACGACCCGCCGCTGCTGATCCTCGACGAGCCCACCAACGGGCTCGACCCTGTCCAGATCGCCGAGATGCGGGCGCTGATCCGTGAACTGGCCGGCGACCGCACGATGCTTCTCGTCTCCCACATCCTGCCCGAGGTCGAGCGCGTGTGCGACCGGATCATCCTCTTCGCCCGGGGCAGCATCCAGGCCGACGGCGACCCCGCCGCCCTGGTGCGCGACCTGCCGGGCGCCGGGCGGTACACACTGGAAGCGCGCGGTGAGCCGCCCGGCGGGACGAGCGTCCGCGATGTGGTCCAGCGGGTCACGGGGATCGAATCGGTGGACGACGAGCCGCTCGACGACGGCTGGACCCGCGTGGTCGTCGGCTTCGCCCCCGACAGCGCCGACCGGCGCGAGGACCTCGCCCGCGCCTGCGCCGGGGCGGGGCTGATCGTCCGTGAACTCCGCGCCCAGACGCGCTCGCTCGAGGATGTCTACCTCCGGCTGGTGGCGTACACGGAGCCGCCCGCCCCCTCCACGACAACGCCGAGGGCCGCCTCATGAGCGCCACCCTGGCCATCGCGGGGCGGGAACTGGCGTCGTACTTCCGGTCGTCCGTCGGCTGGGTTGTGCTGGCGCTGTACCTGCTCTTGTCGGGCGTGTGGATCGCCCTGGGGACGCTCCGGCCCGGCGAGCCCGCGACGCTGCGCGGCTTCTTCGCGGTCTCCCAGTGGCTGCTGCTGATCGTCGCCCCGGCGGTGTCGATGCGCTTGATCGCAGAGGAAGCCCGCAGCGGCACCTTCGAGTCCCTCCGCACCGCGCCGGTCTCGGACTGGCAGGTCGTCTTCGGCAAGTACCTCGGCGCGCTCGGATTCCTCCTGTGCATGCTGGCGCCGACGCTGGCCTACGCGGGCATCCTCGAAGCGGTGGCCGACCCCGACTACGGCCCGATCGGCGCCGGCTACCTCGCGGTGGCGCTCGTCGGGATGCTCTACCTCGCTGTCGGGCTCTTCACGAGCGCCCTGACGGAGAACCAGGTCGTTTCGCTCATCGCCACGCTGTTCTTCTTCCTGCTGCTGGAGATCGCCACCACCCAGGGCGGGCGTCTGCTCGGGCCGCCCTGGGACGGCCCGCTGTTCGCCTTCAGCGTCCTGCTGCGCGTGAGCGACATGGCCAAGGGCGTCATCGACACCGCCCATGTGGCCTTCTTCATGCTCTTCTCGCTGTGGTTCCTGGTGCTGTCCGTCGTCGTGCTGGAGTTCAGGCGATGGCGCTGACCCCCACCCCCCCGGCACCTCGGCCGGCAGCGGCCGCGGGACGCAGAGCGCGCTTCGGGCTCAGCACCGCAGTGCTCCTGGCGGCCACGACCGCCGCCTGCCTGCTCGCGGGCGTGCTGGCGACCCGGCACCATTGGCGCAAGGATGTCACCGCCTCGCGCCGGCACACACTCTCGCCCCGCACGCAGCGGGTGCTCGGGACCGTCGCTGGCCCGCACACCATCATCGTCAGCGCCGACCGTTCGCGCCTCGGACGCCCAGTCACGGAGCGCGTCGCCGACCTGCTGTCGGAGTTCACCAAGGCCCGCCCGAGCGTCCGCGTCGCGTGGATCGACACCGGCTCTTCCGGGGGGGGCGGGCGTGCGTCGTTCGCGTCTCTGCTCGCGGAACTCGCCGCGGCCGAGAGCGAGGAGCACCGCGCCCAGCGCGAGGCCCTCAGCGCCGCCGCGAGCGCCGTGCCGGGCATTCAGGCGGGGCTGAACGCGATCGCGCAGAGCGTCGCGGAAGCCGGACGCTCGCTCGCTTCGCAGCAGGAAGCCATGGAGCGACAGGCCGGCCTGCTCCGGGCGGTCGCGGCCCGCCTCGACGGAGCGATGGTCGTCCTCGCCGAGTCGGCCTCCGCCGCCGTCGCGGGGGTCGAACTCCCGGCGATCGACCGCGCCCAGCGCGACGCGCAACCGGCGCTGAGCGAGGCCGCCCGGGCCGCGGGGGCCGTCGCCGATTTCGCCCTCCGCACCGCGACGACCCCCGGTGGCGCCGACCCCGACGCCCTGCGCGCCCTGGCCGACCGGGCCGGCGCTGTGCGCGACGCCGCCGCCATCGGCGCCGACACGATCTCCCGCCTCCGCCCCACCGACGCCTTGATCGTCGCGCGCACCCTGGAAGCCGCCGACGCCGTCCTCGTCACCGGCCCCAAGGGGACCGTCGCCATCGACTTCGGCGCCATGTTCCCCGCGAGCGACGCCGCCCCCGGCGCTCCGGGCGATGCCCTCTTCGCCGGCGAACAACTCGTGGCGACCGCGCTGGGGGCGCTCAACAGCCCCGCGTCGCCGATCGTGGTCTTCGTCCACGCGGAACTCGCCACGCTGCTGGAGCCGTCGGTCGGCGGAGCGCCGACTCAGGTGGCCCGCCAGGGCTTCGGGCAACTCATGGACCGGCTGCGCCTGATGCGATTCGACCTCGCCGAGTGGCCCGTCGCCCGCTCGGAATCGCGCCCGGACCTGTCGTCGATCAATCCGCGGGGCGATCGTCCCGTGGTCTGGGTCGTCTTCGGAGCCCCCAGCCGCGCCGCGCTGGACCCCAAGCAGCCCGCCCTCCTGACCGATCACACCGAGCGCGTCGATCGGCTGGCGCGCGCCGTCGGCTCGCTGATCGAATCGGGCGACAACTTCCTCCTGAGCATCGAACCCTCCGACCGCCCCGCCATCGGCGACGCCGACCCGGTCTCCGCCCCGCTGCTCGCCCTGGGCGTCCGCGCGGAGAGCGCCCGCCCCCTCCTCCGGCGCGAGAGCAGCCCGTCCGGCCCGCTGATCCACACCGCGCTCACTCTCCGCGGCGGGGGGGAGGCGGCAGGCGATTCCGCCCTCGGCGCCGCGGTCGAGGGGCTGGCCTTCGCCCTCTCGTGGACCTCGCCCCTGGTGATCGATGCGCCGCCCGAGGGCGTGCGCGTCAGCCCGGTGCTCCGCACGAGCGGTGCGCGCGACACCTGGGGCGAGTCACAGTGGTTCCTCCTCCGCGCCCTGGAGGCCCGCGCCCGTCGACACCCCTTCGACCCCCTCGCGCTGGCGGACCCTCCCGCCCCGGAGCCAACCTCCGACCTGACCGAACCCCCTGCGGGCGGGTGGACGGTCGCCGCCACCGTCGAGCGCACGCTGCTCGGGCGTCCGCAGCGGGGCGTGATCGTCGGCTCGCCCGCGTGGTTCGACGACCTGCGCGCCGGCGCCAGCCAGCAGATCGACGCCCGTCGCGTGCGCCTCTACCCCGGGAACGCCGAACTCTTCGATGGGTCCCTCTTCTGGCTGGCGGGGCTCGATGATCTCGTCGCCCCGGGGCCGCAGGTCCGCGACACCCCGCGCATCGGCCCGATGAACCCCGCGGCCCTCACGACCGTCCGCTGGCTGCTGATCGCCGGGCTCCCGGTGGGTGTTCTGCTCACCGGGCTGCTGCTCCGCATCATCCGCGGCTGAGCGCGCCCGGTCCGAGCGCCGTACACTGCGCCGATGTCCATGAAAGCGGTCCTTGTCGCGGTGATCGGGCTCGCTCTCCTGGTCGGGGTGGCGCTCATGCTCAACCCCCCGGGGGGCGGGGGTTCCCGCGGCCCCGCGTCTCCGATCGAGGGGCTGCCCCTCGCCTCCTTCGACCCCGCCCTCGTCACCAGCGTCAGCGTGACGCACCCCGCCCAGCGCGAGCAACGGGCCGAACGGCGCGCCGACGGGCGGTGGGTGCTGACGACTTCGCCCCTGGAGTGGCCCGTCGCCCTTCCCGCGCAGGCCCCGGGCGCCCTGGCCGCCCTCGCGGGCCTTGTCCGCGATCCGCAGCCCGCACCCGCGCCGCCCGAGTCCGACACGGTCACGCTCTCGCTGGGCCTCGCCGACCGCTCGACGGTCGCGCTCCGCGTCGCGCGGGAGCAACTCGGCGGGCGGGTGCGCGTCTGGGCGGCGGGGGCCTCCGCCAGCGCCGAGGTCGCGCCGCTCCAGCCCCTGCTCAACCCCGGCCCCGCGTCCTGGCGGATGAAGCAGGCGCTCCCCGGCGCCCGCGACGCCTCCCGCCTCACGGTCACCAAGTCCACCGGCGAGACCATCGCGCTCGCCCGCATCGACAACCGCTGGACCCTGCGCCGTCCCGTCGCCGCCCGTGCCGAGCCCGCGGCGGTCGAGTCGCTCCTGGGCGCTCTGGCCTCGCTGCCCGTCCTTCGCTTCGACGACGCGCCCGCCACCCCGCTCGCCGACATGGGACTGGCGCGCCCCGCGCTGGTCATCGAGGCCGAGACCGATCTCCGCGACGCGGGCCGCGACGCGTCCGTCCGCACGCTGTCGCGCCGGCTCCTCGTGGGCGGGCCGGCGAACGCCGCGGGCGACGAACTCTTCGCCGCGCCGGAGGAGTCGCCCTCGTTCGTCATGACGATCCCCGCCAGCGCCGTCGCCTCCGTGTCGACGGTGGCGCGGAACTACCTCTCCCCGATCGTCTCCGCCGCCAACCCCGCCGATGTCTACATCGTGACCGTGCGCTCGCTGCTCACCGACGACCCGACCGGGGAGCGCTCCTTCCGGCGCGAACTCGACGCCTGGGTGCGCCTGATGCCCGACGGCTCGCGCATCCCAGCGGACGCGGCGCCCGTCGCCGAAGTCCTCGCCTTCCTGACCGAGACCCCCGGCGAGCCCGACGCCGCCGGCTCCGCGGAGGACCTCCGCCCCGTCGCCCGCCTGTCGCTCTTTGACAACGAGGGCGACCCGCTCGACCTCATCACCGTGGGGTTCACGGCCGACGGCGACGCGGCGTTCCGTTCGGGCCTCGTGCTGACGATGTTCAGCGCCGCGCGCGTTCCCGCGCTCATCGCGCTGCCCGACTTCGCCTCACTCCCCGCCCCCGCCCCCGGCGCGGCGCCCCCCAAGCCCGTGCTCCCTCAGGGCGCTCCGACCGGCAAGTGAACCCCCTCCGCCCGCCGGTAGTGCAGCAGCACATCGTCGCCCACGCGCCTCGTCCGCACGAGGCACAGGCGCGGCGCAGCATCCAGCGTCGGCGCCCGGACCCCGCGGTCCGGGCCGTGCGCAGACGGATCCCCCAGCACCCGCGGCGCCACGAACACCATCGCCTCGTCCACCAGCCCCTCCTCGAGGAACCGCCCCAGCAGGCGCGGCCCCGCCTCGAGCAGCACCGTCGCGACGCCACGCTCCGCCAGCAGCCACCGCAACGCGCCCGCGAGGTCGATCCGCCCGTTCACCGGAGGCAGCGCACGCACCTCCGCCCCCGCGCCGCGCAGCGCCGCTGCGCCCGCCTCACTCCCGGAGAGGATCGTCAACGGGGCCTCGCGCGCCGAACCGACCAGGCGCGCACCCACCGGCGTCCGGAGCCGCGTGTCCACGACCACCCGTCGCGCCACCCGCCGCGCCCGCACCCCGCGACAGGTGAGCAGCGGATCGTCCGCCAGCACCGTGCCGATCCCGGTCATCACGCAGTCCACCATCCCCCGCAGCCGGTGTACGCGCCGGCGCGAGCGCTCGGACGAGATCCACTTCGACACGCCCGCGCCCGTCGCCATGCGCCCATCGATGGTCTGCGCCCACTTGGCGATCACCCACGGACGCCCCAGGGCGACGCGCGCAAGGAACGGGGAAGCAAGCCCGGAAGCAAGCGCCGAAGCGCTGCAGAACTCCACCCGCACACCCGCCGCAACCAGTCGCGCTGCGCCGCCCGCCGCCACCGGGTTCGCGTCGCGCCGCGCGATGACCACCCGCGCCAGCCCGGCGCGGATGATCGCCTCCGAGCAGGCCCCCGTCTTGCCCGTGTGGTTGCAGGGCTCGAGTGTGACCCACGCCGTCCCTCCCCGCGGGTCGGCGCCCGATCGGCGGCACGCGTCCAAGCCCTCCACCTCCGCGTGCGCGCCCCCGAACACCCGGTGGTGTCCCGCGCCGATCACCCGCCCCCGGGCGTCAGCGATCACGCAGCCGACCATCGGGTTCGGATGCGACGTGCCCCAGCCATGCCGCGCCAGCTCCAGCGCGCGCCGCATGAACGGTTCGTGTTCCGAGTGGCTCACGCCTCCGCTCCTTTCTGAGTCATCGCGGGTCCCGCCGCAGCACGGTGTGGCGATCCATCCCTCTGGATGTTCGGCTGTCGGCCTGCGACCTCGGTAGCTTCGTCGCCCCGCGAACGCGGGACTCCTCGCAATGACAATCCCGATAACATCAGCCTGCCGGAACTCTTGCGACTGACGTCCTCCGAATTGCTTGCGACGCTCAATTCCCTGCAACTCGACTCCCGCGGCCGCCTCATCACCCGCGACATCCTCCCGCAGATCGAGGAGCGCCTCCGCTTCCTCGACCACGTCGGCCTCGGCTACCTCTCGCTTGACCGCCCCACCGAGACCCTTTCCGGCGGCGAGGCCCAGCG
>DOJA01000018.1:0-295 GCA_003511945.1 Phycisphaerales bacterium
GCGGCGCTCGCGCCCGGCGCCGTGCGGAACGACACCGCCACCGAGTCGCCGGGCCTGAGGGTCAGGGCCTCCGATCGCACGACGCTCCGCGTGATCCGCACCCAGACGCGCTGCTCGGGCACATCCACGAACACCAGGTGCGGCCCGACATCGCCCTGCTCCTCCACGCGCCGCTTGGCCTCGCGGTCCACCGCCACCGCACGGACCTCGGTCAGCGCCACGCCGCCGATCGTCACGCTCTCGGGGTTGAGCCAGATCATGGGGACTCCTTGGAGCACTTCGCCCGCCGCGGCGG
>DOJA01000018.1:366-2687 GCA_003511945.1 Phycisphaerales bacterium
CACTTCGCCCGCCGCGGCGGGCGAATTGAGAGGGGGTAGAACGGCGGGCGAGCAAATCGCCCGCCTTGGGAGGCAAGACCAGGCGATCAAGCATGAGGCCCACGCTCACCGCACCATCTGCAGCACGCTCATCCGACGGACGGCGTCGGGGGCGCCGTCGTTGTTCAGGTCGATCTCCGCGGCCACGCGGGCGCGCTCCTCCGCGAAGCGCTGGCGGTACATCTGCGCCTTCACCCACTGGAGGGAGTTGTCCGACACCAGCGCCGCGGCCGAGGCGAACACCAGGTGCAGCGCCCCCAGCGCCTCGACCAGCGCCAGGTCCTGCGGGTTCGTCACCTGGGCCTCGGTCGGGCGCGAGGCGTCGCCCGGCTCATCGCCCTGCGCCAGCCCCAGCGCCCGCAGCACCTGGCCGTGCACGATCCCCACCTGGGGCCTGAACGACTGCACCAGCACCGCCAGCCCCGACCCCGCGACGCCGGGGATCGGCGCATCGTCCGGGTGGGCCCTGGGGCGCGACACGCTGAGCTGGGTCGCGCTCAGGCGCGCCAGCACCTCGAAGGGCGACCCCGCGACGAGCGCCACGAACCCGGCCTCCACGCCCAGGGCGACGAAGTCCACGCCCGTGACGGTCAGCGTCGTGCCGGCCGCGTTGATCGATCCGGCGCTGGCGCTGTTCACCAGCGTCTGGGCCGACCATCCGACATCGTGGAACAGGCGCGGCTCCAGCACCAGCAGGTCTCGGTCGCTTGCGAACATGTGGGGGCTCCAGAAGGCATCGGGCATCAGAGAAGGCACCAGGCATCAGGCACCAGGCATCAGAGAAGGCACCAGGCATCAGAGGAGGCATCAGGCATCAGGAAAGGCATCAGGGAAGGCATCAGGCACCAGGCATCAGGCATCAGGGGGGAGGGAAGGCATCAGGCGCCAGGGGGGGGCAGGGTCAGGTGCATCACTGCCCTCTCCTGCTGCCCTCTCCTGGTGCCCGGTGCCTGATGCCTGGTGCCTTCCCTGATGCCTGGTGCCTCTTCATCAGAATCCCCGCCCGACGCCGTGAAGCGCCGGGCGGGGCGCACGGAGGAGAGAGAGAGTCCGTTATGCGACGGCCAGCCCGGTGAGGAAGCCGTGCGCGTTCTCGTTCATCACCTGGAGCGTGTACTCGCCGATCACCTGGCCGACCTCGCTGTCGCCGCTGGACGCGAGGGGCTTGAAGTGGAACGACCGTCCCGCCAGGGGCATGACGCTGAGCCGGGAGGAGTCCAGGAACAGCACGGTGTCCGGGGGCATCCAGCGGCTCACGAGCACCCGGGCCACGCCGAAGTCGCTCTCGTAGACGCTGACCAGGTCCTTGAACTTGGTGTCCTTGGGCGCGTAGCCCCGGTCGCCCACGAAGAGGTTGATGCGGCGCTTCTGGAAGCCGTTGACGACGATGGTGTCGATCCGCGCCGAGGACTGCTCCCAGATCTCGCGGAGGGTGGCGTTCAGGGTGTTCTCGTCGAGGGTGTCGCCCGCGCCGACGCCCACGGGGATGGGCCCCTGGCCGATGGTGAAGCGGTTGGTCTGGATCGACGCGATCAGCCCGCGCATGGTGCGCCGGGTGGTCGAGCCGCCCTGGGGGGTGCTCGCGGGGGAGACGCCGTTGATGACGCAGTTCTCCAGGTCGCGCAGGAGTTCGCGGAGCCGTTCCTGCTTCTGGTACTCGAGCTCGCTCTTGGAGCCGATGGCCTGCACCGCCTGCTGCGACCCGCTGACCTCGACGCTGGCGGTGAAGATCTGCGTGTAGTTCGCCTTGCGGACGCGGTTGGTGAACCGGGTCGCCGGGCGGTCGTCGCCTTCGAGGGCGGCGTTGCCCAGGATGACCAGGACCATGTTGTCGGCCAGGGCCTCGGCGGTGGTCCCGCCGTACCCGCGGGTGACGGTCAGGACATTGCCCGCGACGGCGGTGACGAGCATGACCTCCATGGAGGGTTCGGCCCGCACCTGGTCGCCCACGCGGAAGCGGGCGCCGTTGTCGACGGTGATGGCGGTCGCCGCCGTCGCGCTGGGGGAGAACGAGGACTGGTTGATCGCGTCGGTGTTGGGGAGGAGCGAGTCCTCCAGCCACTCGTGGACGGTGCTCCGCGCGACGGTGCGCGGGTCGCCCAGGTGGTCGAGCAGGGGCGTCTCGAAGGGGCTGACGATGCTGATGATGTCGGCCACATCCTCCGCGATCTCGGGGAGGTCGGCGCCGGCGCCGTAGGTGGCCTTTCCGGTGAATGGCATGGGATTCGTCCTTTCGTGTGTGGTCCGGGGTTGTGGTGCTTGTTCGTTCGTTCGTTCGTTCG
>DOJA01000018.1:2824-3297 GCA_003511945.1 Phycisphaerales bacterium
CGGTGCGAGCGGCCTCCTCCGCCGCTTCGATCAGGCCTTCCGCCGCCTGGGGCGCTCGACCGCCCGGCGCGGGGCCTGCCCGCACGCCGCGCGATCGGAAGAGGAACGGCTTGCGCCGTCTGAGGTCCGCCACCGCTCCTTCGATGTCCGATTCCCCGCCCAGCGCCACCTCGGTGAGCAGGCGCGCGGACTCCAGGTCGATCGCGTCGGCGTCGGCCAGCGCCCGGTCCACGCGCTGGCGGCGTTCGACCGCGTCGAGCGCCTCCCGCGCCTCCAGCACCGTGCGCTCGAGGGCCGCGACGCGCTCAGTCAGCGCCTGCGCCCGCGCCTCGGCCTCCTGGGCGCGTCGTCGCACACGCACCAGCTCGGCCAGGGGGACGACCTTCTCCCCGTTCGCCACCGCCTCGGCCCCCGCAGCGAGGAGGGCCTGGTCTGCTGGGCTCGCGGGTGGCGCGGGCGCGGGAGGGGCGGGG
>DOJA01000018.1:3364-3554 GCA_003511945.1 Phycisphaerales bacterium
GGTTCCCACCGCCGCCACCACCACCCCCGCCGTCCTTGCCGCCCTCGGTCCCTTCGTCGATCACGATGCTGTCCGGGTCGTTGTTCATGGGCGCTGCTCCCTGTCTGGTGTGTTTCGCGTCGTTGGAAGGGCGGTCAGACGATGCCCGGGTCGCTTGGGGCGTCGGTCGGGGGGCCGACCGGGGGGCCGA
>DOJA01000018.1:3682-4762 GCA_003511945.1 Phycisphaerales bacterium
CGACCGGGGGGCCGACCGGGGGGTTGACCGGGGGGCGAACCGGGGGGTAGCCCAGGTCTGCGAGCACCCGCTCGGCGGGGACGCCCAGTTCACGCTTCAGGCGTGCGGCCTCGAGGACGGAGCGCTCGTCGGTGGGCAGGGGGTCGGGCCACTCGACGCGGACGCGCTGGTCGCGCTCGCGTGTGCGGTAGACGCCCGCGACATCCAGCGCGTGGAGGATCAGCCCGCTCATCTCGGCGATGCCGCGCCCGTAGGCGACGCGCTTCCGCGCCGTCTTGCTGAGCACGCCCATGAGCGTGATGCGCAGGGCGTTCTCGCTGGACAGGTGCCCCAGCCGGGCGCGGATGACGCCGATGGCGACGGGCGACACGCTGCTGGTCTTGTCCAGGGCGTCGCGGACCTGCTCGATGTGGGCCTCTTCGCTGGGGGAGTGCCCGTCGCCGCCGAAGGCCTTGATGTCGGCGTCGGGGTTGTCGGTGGTCCACACCTGGCCGGGGGCGATGCGCATCGGGCCGCCCGGCCCGGGCTCGATGCCCTTGGCGAGGTACATGTTGAACGACTGGAGCGTGACCCGGTGGGCCCGGTCGGAGAGGCGGGTATTCAGCTCGTCCTGGAGTGGGATCAGGGGCTCGACATCGCTCATCCCCCGGTAGGCGCCGGGCTGGCTGGCGTTCTGGACATGGACCACCGGCAGGACGCCCAGGGGGTTGGGCTCGTCGAGGACCAGGCGTCCGCCCTCGTAGCGCTGGGTGTGGTCCGGCGCGAGGATTTCCAGCGATCGCGGCGCGTTCGCTGCGCGGGGATCGGCGTCGGCGGCGCCGGCGGCAACGCCGTCAACAACATGATCGACAGCGCGCTCGAGGGCGTCGATTTCGTCGTCGCCAACACCGATGCGCAGGCGCTGACGCTTTCCAAGGCGGAGCGCATCATCCAGATGGGCGTGCAGGTCACCGAGGGTCTCGGCGCGGGCTCGCAGCCTGAGGACGGGCGCGCCGCCGCCGAGGAAGTGATCGACGAGATCCGCGACCACCTGGTCGGTGCCGACATGGTGTTCGTGACCGCCGGCATGGGCGGCGGCAC
>DOJA01000197.1:0-5108 GCA_003511945.1 Phycisphaerales bacterium
GAGCCCGGACCCCCCGGAATCCGGCCCCCCGGAATCCGGGTCCCCGGACCCCGAGTCCTCATCCGGGGGGACCCCACCGCGACGACGGCTTTGCTCCCGCGTCCGAATAACTCGGCGGCTCTGGCGGGACCACCGTCCGGAGCGCTCCCGGCGCCCCCGTGACCCCCTCAGGGCCGGCGCGCGAGGTTCGGACTGTGCGCATCGAACACGACACGCTTCTGACCGCCCAGCGGGCGCTGGGGTACACCTTTCGGGACATCGCCCTGCTCGATCTGGCGCTGACTCACGCGTCGATCACCGACAGCCGGGTGGACTCCAACGAACGACTGGAGTTCTTGGGCGACGCGGTGCTGGGGATGATCGTCTGCGACTACCTGTTCCAGAAGTACCCCGCGCTGCTGGAGGGGGACCTGACGAAGATCAAGTCGGCGGCGGTGTCCCGTCGGATGTGCGCCCGGATCGCGGCGGCCCTCGGTCTGGACACGATGCTCCTCCTGGGCAAGGGCATGAAGACCCGTGCGGCGCTGCCCGCGTCGCTCTCGGCCGCGGTGCTGGAGTCGGCCATCGGCGCGATCTACCTCGACGGCGGGCTCGACGCGGCCCGGGCGTTCCTGATCCCGCTCCTGGCGCCCCACATCGATCAGGCGGCCAGCAGCGGGCACCAGCAGAACTTCAAGTCGGTGCTCCAGCATGTGGCGCAGCAGCGGTTCGAGGCGTCGCCCCTCTACCTGCTCGTGGACGAGAAGGGTCCGGACCACGCCAAGTGCTTCGAGGTGGCGGTTGAACTCAATGGTCGCCGGTTCGCGTCCTCGTGGGCCGCGTCGAAGAAGCAGGCCGAGCAGCAAGCCGCGCTGAGGGTGCTCGAGGAGCTCGGGCTCATCCAGCACACCGACGACGGGCACATCGTCTTCATCGGCTCCGGCGATCTGGAGCCGACGCCCCTCGACGGCGCGCCGGGCGCGCCGGGCGCCGAGGGTGATTCTGAGGCCGTGATCGAAGCGGCGGACCACGGGTGAGGTCTCCCCCTCCCCCCGGGGGTGAGAGGGCGCCGGGGGAGGGACACCGTGGGCGCCGATGAGCGCCGGGTGCCGGGGTTCGGCGTAGCCGTGCCCCGTGGGAAGCCGGGTGCCGGGGTACGGCGTAGCCGTGCCCCGTGGGAGGCGATGCCGGGTGCCGGGGTACGGCGTAGGCGTGCCCCGTGGGAGGCGATGCCGGCATCGAGGCGCAGCCCGCGGCCATGCCTCCCCGCCCATGCCGCCGACGGACCGAGAGTCCCGCGCAGCATGAACTTCCTGCCTGGTGGGACGGGCGGCCCGCCCGTCTCTTCTGGGCCTTCTCGGGTCACGCTGCGGGGTGCTCCCATCGGTTGCGGCGTCGCGTCTCAATCGTTCGCGCCCAGGCCTCCCCAGCGCGTCAGGTCGATGGCAGCGCGCCCGGGACCCCGGGACTGGCCCGGCATCATGGCGCGGGGCCACGATGACCTTCCCTCATCAGCGCGGACATGCTCAAGCCCCAGGAGCACCGAATCGGCGCCCCTGTCGATGGGCACACGCACCGCGGCGGACCAGCGCCCGGTGTCCGCGCGCCAGGGCGGGCCGTCGGGCGCGCCGGGGCCGACTGAGAGCACCGTCGAGTCCCCGTCGCGCGGCCCGGCGTGGACCCGCACAACCTCCGCGGGCGGAGCAGCGAGTCCCGGGTAACGGCACTCAATGAACAACCACCATGATGGGCCGTCGGTCGCCCGCGTCAGCAGCGCGGCGGCGGCGTGCGCGCCCGGAGCCGCCACGGGCGCGCCGGCGCGCCAACTGGCGAGAGTCCACTGCTCGAGGAAGGGGCCGATCACCAGGCCGGGAGGGGACGCGGGAAGACCAGCGCCGACCAGGTTGAGCGGGCGCGTCCACCCCCCGGCGCGGGCGATGACGCGGCTCGGCCCTCCCGGCTCGGCGGTGCGCGTCGGGCGGGCCACGCGCAGCACGGCACAGGCCTGCCCGTCGATGCGGGTGGGGTTGCGGGCGGCATCGCCCTCCGGCGCGAGTGAGCCGACCGCGTGCGTGCGCGATGGGTTGGCGATCGCAACCGTGGCGAGCGATCCGGCGCCCGACAGGCCGCCGAAGTCGTCGATGACCCACGCGATCGCGGGCGCGTCGGCCTCCAGCCACGCCCGCGCGCGGGAGGCGCGGCGGCCCTCGTTGGAATCCGGGTTCAGCAGTTCGTCGCGCAGGGCGCCGAGCCCCGATTCCTCCAACGACCACGCGGGGAGCAGCGCGCCGTCCGGGCTCGAGATCACGACGCTGACCCTTGCGACGAGGTCGGCAGCGAGGTCGGCGTCGTCGCGCGACAATGTGTCGATGGCCACCCGCCAGCGGTCTTCGTTCTGCCGGGCCAGCATGTCCACCGGATCCGATGACGCCTGTGCTCGCGCAGTAGGAGGATCGCCCAGTCGATCGAGCACCAGCGAGGCCCGCCAGCGCAGGAACGGATCGGCCATGACCGGCGCCAGGGCCGTGATGAGCGTCGCCCGAGCCGCGGGGGCGCCGGTCAGGGGAGGCAGGCGGGCTGCGTCGATCGAGGATGGCGGGGGGACCACCCACGCGGTGGGCACCGTGCGCCCTTCGATGCGGAGCGGGCGCCCGCGCGCGCGCGGGTCGGCCTCAACCAAGAGCGCCCAGAAGCCCCGGCGCCCGTCTTCGGCGCGGGGTTCCGCCGACCAGAGCCCCACAGGCGGGAGCCATCCGACAGGCAAGTTCTGCGCTGTGGAGACAGTGAACCAGACCAGCCGCGACTTCGAAGGTTCGGATCCCCAGGCGACAGCCGGCTCCTCGCCCGATGGCGGGGCCTCCTCCAAGGGCACGACCAGCGTCCGGCCCGGGATGACCACCACCCGGCGCTCCAGGGGACTCCACCGCACGGCCCGCGATTGCTGGGCGAGGGCCTCACGCCACAGCGGGAGCCCCAGCACTCCGAGGGCGGCCCAACAGGCGCTCCGACGGTCGATCGTCCCCAAGTCCGTGGCTGTCCTGCACGATGAGAAGGACGGCCACCGGTGGGCGGCGGGACGCAGTGGATTCGCGTCGTCTCGGGGCACGGCTCAAGCATACGAACGACAGGGAGATACTCGATGGTCACGGTCCTGAGCCCCGGGAAGGCCGAGTTCCGCCTGTTCGCACCCGACGCGGGAGGAGTAGAACTCTGCGGCTCGTTCACCGGGTGGGAATCCGGCGCGGTGCGCATGACCCGCTCCGAGGCCGGCTGGTGGTCCGTGGCGCTGGACCTTCCCGCGGGGGACCACGAGTTCCAGTACCGGCTGGACTCGGGGCGCCAGTGGCTGGCGGACTACGCCGCCCACGGGGTGAGGCGGTCGAAGCTCGGCGCCTGGGTCAGTGTGGTCCACATGCCCGCGGCCCGTCGGTTGGCGGCGGCGTAGGCGCGTTGCGTCCGACGCGCCCGGCGCGCACACTGCACACTCGGCGGGTCCGTGACGGGCGCGCCTGGGGTGTTGCATGAACAAGACGATCGCGGGCGTGACGAGCGAGTTCCTGGGCGCGTTCGCGCTGATGTTCGCGGGCGGGGCCGCCATCATCCACACGGGGGGCGAGAACCTGCTGGCGATCGCGCTGGCGCACGGGCTGATCCTGGGCACGACGGTCAGCGCGCTGATGCACATCTCCGGGGGTCAGTTCAACCCGGCGGTGTCGATCGCGCTGGGCGTCATCGGCAAGCAGCCCTGGAGCCGGGCGGTGCAGTTCACCCTGGCTCAACTGGCGGGGGCGGTGGCGGCGGCGGTGCTGCTGAAGTGGTCGTTCACGCCCAGCGAGGTGCAGGCGGTGAACCTGGGCGCCACGCTCGGGCGGATGAGCACGGGCGACGGCGCGAACCTGCTCGGCGTGCTGACGCTCGAAACCGTGGCGACCTTCTTCCTGATGATTGTCATTTTGGGCAGCGCGGTGGACCAGCGGGGCGTGGGCAAGACCTCGGCGGTGGGTGGGTTCGCCATCGGGCTGGTGGTGAGCGCGAACATCCTGGCGATCGGCCCGCTGACGGGGGCGTCGATGAACCCCTGCCGCTCGTTCGGGCCGGCGCTGGTGGGGGGCCATTGGGCGATGCACTGGGCCTACTGGGCGGCCCCGGTCGCGGGAGCGGTCCTCGCGGCGCTGGCGTGGAAGCACCTGCTGGCGGATGAGAGGGCGTAAGGGGAGATGAGTTCACCGCGGAGGCGCGGAGGGAAGCGGGGCAGGACCATGCGTTACGCCGTGGTGATCGAAAAGTCCGGATCGGGGTACTCGGCCTATGTGCCCGATTTGGCCGGGTGCGTGGCGACCGGCCGGACCCGTCCGACAGTCATCCGTCGGATCCGAGAAGCGATCGCGCTGCACATACAGGGCATGCGTGACGACGGCCTGCGCGTACCTCGCCCCCGGACTCGCGCCGAATACATCGACGCGGCCTGACGCGCCGGTTCACACCCCCGCCGGCGCCTGGATCGGCAGCGTCGCCAGCAGGTTCTCGATCACCGCGTCGGTGGTCAGCCCCTCGGCCTCGCCCTCGAAGTTCAGGATGATGCGGTGGCGGAGCGCCGCGAGCGCGACGGACTTGATGTCGTCGATGGAGGCCGCCGCCCGTCCGTCAACGAGCGCCCGGCACTTGGCCCCCAGCACCAGCGCCTGGGCCGCCCGGGGGCTGGCGCCGACGCGGACGAACCTGCCGACCATCGGCGTGGCGAACTCGCCCCCCGGGTGGGTCGAGAGCACGGCGCGGACCGCGTAGTCCTGCACATGGTCAGCGATGGCCACGCGCCGGACCAGGGTCTGGTGGCGGAGGATCGCCCCCGCGTCCAGCACGGGCTCGATCTTGATCTCCTGGCCCATGGTGGTCCGCCGCAGGATCTCGGTGAGGTCCTGGCGACCCGAGTAACCCACATTCAGTTTCAACAGGAAGCGGTCGAGCTGGGCCTCGGGCAGGGGGTAGACGCCCTCCTGCTCGATGGGGTTCTGCGTCGCCATGACGAACATCGGCTTGGGGAGCGGGTGGGTGGTCCCCGCGACGGTGACGCTCCGTTCCTGCATGGCTTCGAGGAGCGCCGACTGGGTCTTGGGCGTGGCGCGGTTGAT
>DOJA01000197.1:5338-5607 GCA_003511945.1 Phycisphaerales bacterium
GGCACGCCCTCGAGCAGCGCGTGCCCGCCCACGAAGAGGCAGGTGAGCACGCCGTCGATGATGGGGGCGTGCCCGACGATCAGGCGCTGGACCTGCGCGCGGACCTTGGCGTAGTCCTCGCGGAACGCCGCCACTTCCCGGCGCGCTTGTTCGACCGCCTGCTCGTTCACTCTGGTGCTCCGTGGCTCGGACCCTGGGGCGCGGATGATAGAGCACTTGGTCCGCAGCGGCGGACAAGTGAAGGGTCCCTCACAGAATGACTCGGAGAG
>DOJA01000030.1:0-248 GCA_003511945.1 Phycisphaerales bacterium
GCCCGGGGCCTGCCGGCTCAGCAGTTCCAGCGCCCGTTCGTAGTCCCGCTGCTCGAACGCCCGGACGACCGCTGACTCCGTCGCCGCTTCTGATGATCCCGTCGGCGCAGCATTCTGCCGCGCGCTCGCCGCCCGGGCTGTGAGCACCAGCAAGGCAGCGCCGAGGATTCGACCCGTGGTCCGCATCACTCAGGGTGGCTCACAGAATGACCTGCCCCTTCTGGCGGGACAGGCGTCCCGCCTGTCGC
>DOJA01000030.1:350-3740 GCA_003511945.1 Phycisphaerales bacterium
GGGACAGGCGTCCCGCCTGTCGCTCCGGCCTCCTCCGAGTCATCCTGAGCGGCTCTCAATCATTCGCACGCGCCCGCCCTCGATCGACCACTGTCCCCGGAGAAGCCGCTGCAGCGCCCACGGGTACAGCTCCGACTCCAGCGCGAACACCCGCGCCCCCAGCGACTCGGGGGAATCGTCCTCCCGCACCTCGCAGCAGCGCTGCGCCACGATCGGCCCCCGGTCGTAGGCCTCGTCGCACAGGTGCACCGTGCACCCCGACACTTTGCAGCCCGCCTCCAGAACCGCGCGGTGCACCCGCTCGCCGTACATCCCCGGCCCGCCGAACGAGGGCAGCAGCGCCGGGTGGATGTTCACCGCCCGGCGCTCGAACCCGGGCGGCACCTGCAGCAGCCGCAGGTAGCCCGCGAGCACGATCCACTCCGCCCCGTGATCCCGCAGCACCCGTCCGAGCGTCTCCCGTGGGATCTCCCCCGCCATCCGCAGCGTCGGAATCCCCCGCGCCAGCGCCCGCTCAGCCCCGGGGCACTCGCGCGACGCAATGACCAAGGCCACCTCCGCGTCGAGCCCGCCCCGGGCCGCCCGGTCGACGAGGTTCAGCATCGTCCGCCCGCCACCCGAGAGGAGCACCGCCAGCCGGGCCCGCGCCCCGCCCGACGGGGTCACTTCTTCTGCACCTTCTTGATCGCCGCCGCCTCGTCCGTCGCGATCGAGAGGAACTGGTCCAGTTTGGTGATCTTCACCAGCTCCAGCAGGTCGCGCCGCAGCCCGAAGATGGCCAGTTGCCCCCCCGCCGCCTTGCAATCGCGGGTGACCGACACCAGCATCCCCAGCCCCATCGAGCCCAGGATGTTCACCGCCGCCATGTCCAGCACGATCCGCCCCTTGGCGGACCCCAGCACCGGCTTGAGCGCGTCCTGGATCACCCCCGCTTCGCGCTGGCCGATGGCCGTGCAGGTGATCTTGCACATCGCGCCGGGGTCCAGCGACAACACTTCAATGAATGACGCTTCGCTCACGCCGGGAGAGTACTCGCCCGGACCGCCCCGGGCCACCCGATCCACCTACCATCCCTGTCGATGCCGAACCCGCCCCCCAAGCCCGACCTCGAAAGCGTCCTCGCCCTCGAGTGCCCGCCCCTGGTCGACCGCTACGCGGGCGCCTCGGCACGCTTTGACCGCCGAGTCCTCGACCTCTCCGACGAGCAGCAGGACCTGTGCTTCCGCCCCGAGGCCGGCGTCGGCCGCTGGTCCTGCCGCATGCTGGTCGGGCATGTCGCGGACGCCGATCTCGTCTTCACCCACCGCATGCGCCGCGCCGTGGCCGAGGAAGGCCCCGTCGTCGCCGAGTGGGACGAGAACGCCTTCATCGACTCCGGGCTCTACGCCAGTGCCGAAGCCGGGGGAGGGGGAGCCGATCGTCCCCTCGCCGGCTCCGTCGCGCTCATCCACACCCTCCGCCTCTGGACCGCCGACTGGCTCCGCACCCTCGCGCCCGCCCAGTGGGACCGCCGCCTGATGCACCCCTCCCACGGCCCCCAGACCGTGAAAGCCGTCTGCGCCCGCGCCACCTGGCACCTGGAACACCACGCCTGGTTCCTCGCCGCCAAGGTCGAGCGCCTTCTCAACGCCGACTGAGTCAATCATCCAGAAGGATCACCACGGAGGAACGGAGGCACGGAGGGTTCAGATTGATTCGATTCAATCCTCCGCACCCTCTGTGTCTCCGTGTCTCCGTGTCTCCGTGGTGACTCCTTCTTCGACCAGTCCCCGTCGGCGCTAGACTGCTCCCCCAATGCACCCCCTGTTCGACGAGCGCCGCTACCTCATCCCCTTCCGCTCCGGACTCCTCCCCCAGATCTTCACCGACACCCTCGTCATCGGCGGGGGCGTCGCCGGGCTGAGCGCCGCGCTCGCCGCCGCCGAGCACGGCGAGGTCATCGTGCTCTCCAAGTCCAAGCCCTCCGCCACCAACACCGCCTGGGCGCAGGGGGGGATCGCCGCCGTCCTCGACGCCGCCGATTCCACCGGGCAGCATGTCCGCGACACTCTCGAAGCCGGCGCCGGGCTGTGCGACGAGCGCGTGGTCCGCGCCGTTATCGAGGGCGCGCCGGACGCCATGCGCACCCTCTTCGACCGCGGGTTCCGCCCCGACCGCGGCGCCGACGGCGCCCCGCTGCTCGGGCGCGAGGGGGGCCACCACGCCAGCCGCATCGTCCACGCCCGGGGAGATCAGACCGGGCGCGAGGTCGAGCGCTGCCTGCTCGAGTCCACCCGCGCGACCCCGGGGATCCGCTTCTTCGAGGACTGCTTCACCCTCGACCTCCTCACCCCCACCAGCGCCGCGGGTTCCCCCTGCGTCGGCGCCATCACCCACCACCGCAAGCACGGCCTGCAGATCATCCGGGCCAAGGCCACCATCCTCGCCTCCGGCGGCGCCGGCGTCGTCTGGCGCGAGACCACCAACCCCCCCGCCGCCACCGCCGACGGGATCGCCATGGCCTTCCGCGCCGGCGCCACCGTCGCCGACCTTGCGTTCATGCAGTTCCACCCGACCACGCTCTACATCGCCGGCGCCAGCCGCCTGCTCATCAGCGAAGCCGTCCGGGGCGAGGGCGCACGACTGCTCGACCCCAGCGCCCGCCCGTTCATGAAAGACGAGCACGAACTCGCCGACCTCGCCCCGCGCGACATCGTCAGCCGCGCCATCCAGCGCGTGCTCGTCCGCCAGGCCGCATCCCATGTGTGGCTGGACGCCCGCGCCGTCCCCGCCTTCACCCAGCGCTTCCCGGGCATCGCCGAGACCCTCGCGCGCTTCGACCTCGACCCCGCCAGGGACCTCATCCCCGTCAACCCCGCCGCCCACTACGCGATCGGCGGCGTGTGGACCGACCTCGACGGCCGCACCAGCGTGCCCGCGCTCTACGCCGCCGGCGAGGCGTCCTGCTCCGCCCTGCACGGGGCCAACCGCCTCGCGAGCAACTCTCTTCTCGAGGGGCTGGTCCTGGGCGCCCGCGCCGGCTCCGCCGCCCGCGAGATGAACCCGGCCCGCGCCGGCGCCAACGCCTGGGGCGTCTCGCCACCCAGCGGCCCGGCGCCGATCATCTCGCACATCGCCATCTCGGATCAGGGCGAACTGGACCTGAGCGATGTCCGCACCTCGCTCCGCTCCGCCATGTGGCGCAATGTCGGCGTGGAGCGGTCCGGCCCCAAACTCCGGGATGTCTGCGACATGTTCGACTTCTGGGCCAGGTACACGCTCGACAAGATCTTCGACGACCCCACGGGCTGGGAAACCCAGAACATGCTCCTCGCCGGAGGGCTCATCGCCCGCTCCGCCCTCGCCCGGCGCGAGTCCCGCGGCTGCCACTGGCGCGAGGATTTCCCCGAA
>DOJA01000307.1:0-429 GCA_003511945.1 Phycisphaerales bacterium
TGCGTGTGCGTGCCGACGACCGCGACAACCCGCGCGGGCCAGCGCTCCAGACAGTGCCAGGCCATCGCGATCTTCTCGCTCGTCGCTTCGCCATGGACCTCGACGATCACGCTGACCTCGGGCTCCTCGCGGGCGGCGCGCTCGACCTCGCGATCGACCGCCGCAAAGGGGTCGTCGGCGGGCATGGGCATGAACAGGCGTCCCAGCACCGTGACCACGCGCAGCGGCCAGCGCTCCACGCCGGGCGGCTTCGGTGTGCTGGCGCTGCCCGGCTCGGTCCGCCACGGGGGCACGCGCAGCGCCAGCGCGGTCTTCCCCGGCGCCAGAGCCGAGAGATTCGCCGGGCGCGCCACCGGGCGCTCAGGATCGTTCAGCGCGTCGACGATCCGCGCGTCCTTGAAGCAGTGATCGCCCAGCGTCACGCCGTCG
>DOJA01000307.1:480-6341 GCA_003511945.1 Phycisphaerales bacterium
GATCGCCCAGCGTCACGCCGTCGGCGCCGGCCCGGCGCAGGGCCTTGAAACCCTCGGGGTGCAGCCCGCTCCCGTTGCGGAGGTTCTCGCCGTTGACAAGAACCACTTCCGCGCGCCCGCCCCCCCCCCNNCCCCCCCCCCCCCGGGGGGGGGGGAGGGACAGGACCGCCCTCGCCCCGTGCTCGAACGCCGCCCGACCGGGCTCGCCCACGACATCGCCGAAGAACGCGACGGTGTGGACGCTCACCGGGGCGTCGCCGCCAGACGGGCCATCAGCTCGACGCCCAGGGGCAGCGCGTCGTCGTTGAAGTCAAACCGCGGCGTGTGGACCAGCGGGTACGACGACGCCCCCTTGGGCTTCAGCCCCAGCAGGAAGAAGCACGCCGGCACATGCTGGCCGTAGTAGGCGAAGTCCTCGCCCCCCATGGTCGGGAAGGGCTCGTCGATGACCCGGGCCTCGCCGATCGCCCGGCGCGCGATGGCGCGGAAGCGCTCGACCGGCGCCTCGTGGTTCACGGTCACGGGGTAGCCGGCGAGCCACTGGATCTCCGCCTCGCAACCGAAGGAGGACGCAACGCCGGTCACGATGCGCCGGAACTCCCGCTCCGCGAGCGAGCGCGTCTCGTGGCGCAGGGCGCGGATGGTCCCCCGCATCTCCACGCTGTCGGGGATCACATTGTTCGCCTCGCCCGCGTGGATGGCCGCCACGGTCACCACGACCGAGTCCATCGGGTTGACCCGGCGCGCCACGATCGATTGCAGCGCCGTGATGATGTGGGCCGACGCCAGCACCGGGTCCACCGCGTGGTGCGGCGCCGCGGCGTGGCCCCCCTTGCCCGTCACCGTCAGCACGAACTCGTCCGTCGCCGCCAGCAGCGGACCGACACGCGTCGACACCGTGCCCAGTTCGTTCATCGGCCAGCCGTGCAGCCCATAGATCTCGTCCACCGGGCGCCCGCACACCTTGCCCGACAGCGCCCCCTCGGCGCACATCTTCTCTCCCCCGAACCCGCCCTCTTCCGCGGGCTGGAAGACGAGCATCACATTGTTGGGACGCTCGCTCAGGCGGCTCAGCACCCGCGCCGCGCCGATCAGGATCGCCGTGTGCCCGTCGTGCCCGCAGGCGTGCATCACGCCCGGCGTCTGCGAGGCGTACGGCGCCCCGGTCGCCTCGTGGATGGGCAGCGCGTCCATGTCCGCCCGCAGCGCGATGGTCGGCGCGCTCCCGGGATCGCTCGTTGCGGGAATCACCCCCAGCACCCCGGTCCCGCCGGCCAGCCCGGAGACATGCTCGATCCCCAGTTCCTCCAGCTCGCGCCGGACGCACTCGCTGGTCCGCTTCTCCTGGAACATCAGCTCCGGGTGCCGGTGCAGGTCGTGGCGCAGCGCGCGGACATGGGCCATCTCCTCGGCCACCAGCGACTCGATGCGGGCCTGGGTCAGCATGCGGGCAATCGTAGCGGGTCCATCCGGGGCGGCCCGCGCCCTACTTCAGCCCGTGCAGGCCCCGCTCCTGGCGCTCGGCGTTGAGCCGAGTCAGGGCCGGGCGGTGGTCCTTCAGCAGTTTCACCAGCTGGGTCGGGGAGACATCCAGCCGCAGGGCGGCCTTGGCGACATCCCAGCCCGCCGCCGCGATGACATCCAGCGCTTCCGCGAGCAGCGCCGGGAAGTCGTGGTGCTCCGGGCTGCACACGATCCGCCCGCCCGAGTGCAGCCGCGCCGCCGGCGAGGCCCCCGGCCCGCGCTCGGGCGATTTCCGCCGCGACCGCCACAGGTCCGAACCGACTTCGCCCGACGGCACGGGGCACCGGTGATCGACCGCCAGGCGGAGGCGCAGCCGGAAGAGCGCGACCCGCTTGTTCTCCGTCACCATGCGGCGCTCGCCCGCGTGCGCGCTGATGCCCGTGGGCGTGTGGCGGAGTTCCACCATCGTCTCGACCTTGTTGCGGTGCTGCCCGCCCGGGCCGCGCGTCCGCCCCTTGGTCATCTCGCACTGCGCCAGCAGCGCGTCCTCGTCCATGGCGGCCGGGTGGGGCCAGGGCGTTGCGCCGGTCGGAGCGCTCACGAGCGACCGCCCGCCCAGGAACCAGTAGGGTGCGCCTGGAGCGCCGGACCGTCCACCAGCCCCGCCCGCAGGCGCACGGCGCCGAGCCCCGCGATCATCGCCGCGTTGTCGAGGCAGAACCCCATCGCGGGCAGGCGCAGGTCGAGCCCCTCTCGCGCTGCGAACAAGCCGAGCTCCGCCCGCAGGCGCGAGTTGGCGCTCACCCCGCCCCCGACCAGCAGGCCGCGCACCGCGTCGCCCCGCGCGTGAAGGTGCTCCAGGGCGCGCCCGAGCTTGAGCATCACCGCCCCGACGGCCGCCCGCTGGAACCCCGCGGCCAGGTCGGCCCGGCGCCCATCCGTCATGACGGGCGCCGCCACCCCCTGGCCCGGCACACCACGGACGGCGTACAGCACCGCGGTCTTCAGCCCGCTGAAAGAGAGATCGAGCGACTCGCGCGACAGGCGGCTGATTGGAAAGTCAAAGACCCGCTCGTCGCCGCGCTGCGCCAGCGCATCGACCCGCGCCCCACCCGGGTGCCCGAGCCCGAGCATCGCCGCCGCCTTGTCGTACGACTCCCCGATCGCGTCATCGATCGTCCCGCCCAGGCGCTCGATATCCAGCGCCGAGCCCAATCGGTACAGCGCGGTGTGCCCGCCGGAGACGACAAGACCCAGGGCAGGGAACAAGCGTCCTGCTCCCTCCCCCCCGGGGGGTGGGGGAGGGTCGGGGAGAGGGACACCCAAGACATCCATCCCCGCGTTGCGGGCGTGCCGAGCGAATGCATTCGCGATGGGCGCATCTGGCGTCCCTCCCCCCGGCCCCCTCCCGGGGGGAGGGGGAGGATTGTCGCCTTCCTCCATGCTGCACAGCAGCCCCGCGTAGAGGTGGGCGTGGATGTGGTCCACGCCCACGAGCGGCTTGCCCAGCGCCCACGCCAGCGCCTTGGCCGCCGCCACGCCCACCAGCAGCGAGCCGATCAGCCCGGGCCGGTGGCTGACCGCGATGGCGTCGATCTCTCCCAGCGAAGTCCCCGCCTCTTCGAGCGCCGCGCGGATCACCGGCAGGATGCGTTCGACATGCGCGCGGCTGGCGATCTCGGGCACCACGCCCCCGTACTCCGCGTGCAGGTCGTGCTGCGACGCGATCACATTCGAGCGCGCGACCACGCCGTCGTCCACGACGGCCGCGGCGGTCTCGTCGCACGAGGACTCGATCCCCAGCACGCGCAGGCGGCTCATTCGTCCGCGTCTTCCTCGCCCGGCGCCCGCACCGGCGCGCCGTCGAGCCAGCGCCCCAGGTTCGGCCCGGTGATCGTCAGGGCCGTGACCTCCGTGCCCTGCGCATCGAAGATGCGCACCGTGCCCCCGGTCAGGTCCGGGTTGCCCGGGATCGGCCCCCCCGCGTCGCTCGCCGACGCGAGTGCCGGATCGGTGAGCGCGTCGATGCGGCGCTGGGAGCGTTCGAGCTCGCGGGCGAGCAGTTCGTACCGTCGCTCCTCGGCCCGCAGGGCGGCCATCTGGAGCGTCTCGGCGGTGGGCTCTTCGCCCACGACCGGCCACTGCCCATCGCTCAGGACGCCCCGGATCGCCGCGACCGCCGCCGACAGCTGCTTGTCTTTCAGCGTGGCGAGGATCCACTCGGGGTCGGCCCAGTCCTGCTCGCCCGGGTGGGGCTCGCCCTCGCGCGCGGAACGGATGATCTCAAGTTCGCGCCGGGCGCGGAGCATCTGGCGGTACTCGTCGTTGCTCATGGGCACATGCATGCCCGGCGAGGGGTCCACGCCCCACTCGGTGGAGTTGTCGGTCCGCTGGAGGAGCCGGCCCGAGGGCAGAAAGTAGTGCTGCTCGGTGATCTTGAGCTGGCCCGCGCCGGAGGGGAGCCGGTACATCGTCTGAACCAGCCCCTTCCCGAACGATCTGGTGCCCAGCACTTTGGCGCGGGCGTTGTCCGCGAGCGCGCCGGTGACGATCTCGCTCGCCGAGGCGCTCTGGCCGTTGACCATGACGACCATGGGGAAGTCCGGCAGCGCCCCGTCGCTGGTGGCGAAGAAGCGCTCGCCCTGCGCCCCGCGCCCCTTGGTGGAGACGATCGTTCCCTCCTGCAGGAACAGGTCCGACATCTCGATGGCGGCCTGGAGCGACCCGCCGCTGTTGAACCGCAGATCGAGGATCAGCCCGCGCACCCCGTCGCGCACCAGCGCGTCCAGCGCCGCCCTCAGCTCGGGGATGGTGCCCGCGGTGAACTGGGTCACGCGCACGAGCCCGATCCGGTTCACCGGGTCGGTCATGAAGTCCCAGCGGTCGCCCACGCGATGGACGCCCTTGACCGTCGAGGCGACGATCCGCTGGCGGACGATGTCCACATCGAAGCGCACCCGTCCCGGCGCCGGCCCCGGGGCCTCCCCGACGGCGTCCGCCACGCTCGCGGGCAGCGCGCCGGTCGGAATGTCGCCCGCGTCGCCCGCGCGCTCGACCGTCAGGCGCACCGTCGAGCCGGGCGGGCCGGTCAGCGCGTTCACCGCGTCGTCGACGGACTTCCGCCAGGTCAGCGTCCCGTCGGCGGCGACGATCAGGTCATCCGCCTCGATGCCCGCCTTGAACGCGGGGGAGTCCTCCATCGGCGTGGCGATCCACAGCCAGCCGTCCCTCGTGTTCACCTCGGCGCCGATGCCCGCGTACTCGCCCCGCACATCCTTGTCGAAGTCCGCGATGGCCTCGCTGGGGATGAACTCCGTGTATGGGTCGTCGAGCGTGTCGATCATGCCGCGGATCGCGCCGTGCTGGAGAGCGCGGTAGTCCTCATCGGTCAGTTCGCGGATGAAGTGCTTCGAGAGCAGGTGCTCGACATCGACCACCGGGTCGAACAGCTGATACACGCCCGCCCTCTGCGCGGCGGCGAGGGTCAGGCGGACCGTCAGCACGCCCGCGACCAGCACGAGCAGCGCGAGGGGAACCAAGCCGGGCCTGCGACGGATCATGCGACGGTTCTCCGGGGCGATAGAAGCCATGAGCCCGCGGGGCGTCGGGCGCTGAACCAACGCCCGCCCCCGCACCGGGATGGTAGGGTCGGAGCCACCCCCGGTTGCCCCGGGGCGCGCGCGCTCGGGCCTACACTCCACGCCCCTCCCCCCGGGCCGAGACGCGACGACATGGCGGCACCGACCGAACGCACATCCATCAAGATCCAGCGGGAGCGGGCCGTCCTGGCGGCGGTCCATCTGCCAACGAGCCGCTTCGACGAACGCGACCCGCTGGGCGAGCTCCGCGCGCTGGCCGAGACCGCCGGCGCGACGGTGGTGGGGGAGATCATCCAGAACCGCGCGAGGCCCGACCCCGGGACCTTCATGGGCGAGGGCAAGATCGAGGAACTCAAGGCCCTGTGCGAGGCCCTCGACGCGGGCGTGGTGGTCTTTGACCACGAGCTCTCGCCCCGCCAGATCGCCAACATCGAGGAGGTCGTGCAGCGCAAGGTGCTCGACCGCTCCGAGCTGATCCTGGACATCTTCGCCGGTCGCGCCACCACCCACGAAGCGCGGCTCCAGGTCGAGCTCGCGCAGCTCCAGTACACCTACCCCCGCCTCCGCGCCATGTGGGACCACCTGGAGCGCATCGTGGGCGTGGGCGGGATCGGCGGCATCGGCACCCGCGGGCCGGGCGAGACCCAGCTCGAGACCGACCGGCGCCTCGTCCAGCGCCGCGAAGCGATGCTCCGGCGCGAGATCGAGGAGATGCAGGCCCGCAAACGCCGCGAGGTCCAGCAGCGCAACCGCGCTCACTTCACCGTCGGGCTGGTGGGCTACACCAACGCGGGCAAG
>DOJA01000307.1:6437-7177 GCA_003511945.1 Phycisphaerales bacterium
TACACCAACGCGGGCAAGTCCACCATCTTCAACGCCCTCACCGCCGGCGGGGCGCACGCCAACGACCAGCTCTTCGCCACCCTGGTCACCCGCACCCGGGCGTGGGAGCTGGCCCGGGGCGTCAACGCGATGCTGTCGGACACGGTCGGCTTCNNTTCCGCGCCACGCTCGAGGAGGCAACGCACGCGGACCTGCTGCTGCTCGTGCTCGATGTCTCCGACCCCGCGTCGGAACTCCAGTACGACACGGTGCAGGGCACGCTGAACGAACTGTTCGAGGGCGTGCGCGCCGCCGAGGAGCGCGCGGGACGCCCCTGGAGCCCCCCGGCGCAGCTCCTGCTGCTGAACAAGGTCGATCGTCTGACGGACAACAGCGCGGAGCTGGTGTGGCGCAGCCGCGTCCCGGGCGCAATCCCCTTCTGCGCGGCCGACCCCGACGGGCGGGGTCACGCGGAGCTGCGCGAGCGGGTGGCGTCGATGGTCACCGGCGCGGTGCGGGAGCGCACGCTGATCATCCCGATGACCGACGGGCGCTCGCTGAGCGCCGTCGAGGCGCAGACGGATGTTCTCAGCCGCGAGTTTGTGGGGAGCGAGGCGCGGCTCCGCGCCCGCGTGGGCGACCGCCAGATCGACCGGCTGCGGGCGTCGGGCGTGCGCCTGGCGGTCGAGCCGGGCTGATCCAGATGGCCGCCCCTCGATGGACAGCCCCCCGGTAGCCAGCCCCCCGGTAGCCAGCCCCCC
>DOJA01000345.1:0-202 GCA_003511945.1 Phycisphaerales bacterium
ATCAAACCTCTCCCGTTCCCGGTCCGTCATGCCCCGGAGAATACGCGGGGGGGGGTGGGGGCGCTCGACGAGGGCAGCTTCTGTTCCGCCGGAGCGGGGCGGTCGGTGCTCGGGGACAGCCATCACTCTTCGAGCGCCCAGATGCGGAAAACAGTGAATCCCCGCGCCTGCCTTCAAGAGCGGGCGATTCACTCGCCCGCCG
>DOJA01000345.1:288-2919 GCA_003511945.1 Phycisphaerales bacterium
GGCGATTCACTCGCCCGCCGATCGACCCCTTCTCGACTCGTCCGCCGGGGCGGACGAAGTGCTCTATGCTGATCCCCCTCCGAGGCCTTCTCTTCCGAGGACCGCTCCCCCGATGGACCTGCAGCAGCGCATCGCCCAGTTCGAGAACATGGCTCAGGCCGACCCTGAGAACGAGATGGCCCACTTCTCGCTCGCGGGCGCCTACGCCCAGGCCGAGCGGTTCGCCGACGCCGCCGATGCCTACCTCCGCTGCACCCAGGTCAACCCGGGCATGAGCAAGGCCTTCCAGCTGGCGGGGGAGACCCTCCTCCGGCTCGGGGACCAGGCCCGCGCCGCGGAGGTGCTGGCGCGCGGGTACGAGGTCGCCGCCCTCAAGGGCGACCTGATGCCCAAGCGGGCGATCGCCGACCTGCTCAAGTCCATCGGGCGTCCGGTGCCCGAGGTCGCCGGCGCCGACACCACCGCCGAGGCCCTCATCGCGTCGGGCGCGTTCGTCTGCCACAAGACCGGGCGCCCCGGGCACCAGATGGACCGCCCGCCCTTCCGAGGCCCCGTCGGCCAGTGGGTCCACCAGCACATCTCGCGCGAGACCTTCGACGAGTGGATCCGCCAGGGCACGAAGGTCATCAACGAGCTCCGCCTCGACCTCTCCCGCGACCAGGACGCCGACACCTACGACCGCTACATGCGCGAGTACCTCGGCATCGACGATGCTCTCCACGCCCGCCTCCGTTCCTCCAAGTGAGCCCTGCATGACCACCAGCACGAAGGCCCCCGCCGAGTCATCCACCGCCCTCCGCAAGCGCGGGCGGGTGGCCTACATCTCCCAGTTCATCAAGCAGCCCTTCGTCATCGGGGCGATCGCCCCCTCGTCGCCCCAGCTGGCGCGCCGGATCATCCAGGGGCTCGGGCTCGACAAGGCCTCGGTCGTCGTCGAGTTCGGCCCGGGGACCGGCGTCTGCACCGACGAGATCCTGCCGCGCCTCGGCCCAAACACCCGCTTCCTCGCCATCGAGCGCAACCAGGGCATGTACGACGAGTTCCGGCGCCGCCACCCGGGCACCACCATCGTCAACGACTCAGCCGAGAACGCCCGCGCCATCTGCGAAGCCCGCGGCATGCTCCCCGTCGATTGCATCGTCAGCGGGCTGCCCTGGGCCTCGTTCCCCGACGACCTTCAGGACCGCCTGCTCGACGCCATCCTCAGCGTGCTCAAGCCCGGGGGCGACTTCGTCACCTTCGGCTACCACATCGGCACCTGGCTCAAGGCCGGCAAGCGGTTCTACGCCGAACTGCCCAAGCGCTTCGAGCGCGTGGAGCGCAGCGAGATCGTCTGGCAGAACTTCCCCCCCGCGTTCGTCGTGCGATCGACCAAGGCCCGCTGAGCCCCCTCACGCGCACGCGCCCAGGTGCTGACGGATGATGGTCGCGCGCTCGATCCGCCGGGCCGCCTGGTCGAGGTCGGTCCCCGTCACCTTCTGCAGGTGCGCCGGCTGCGTGAGCAGGATCAGCTGGTTCACCGCCTCCGGCTTCAGCCCAGGCACCACCCCCAGCACGGCCCCGAGACGCACATAGGACAGCAGCTCCAGCGCCTCGTCGGACTTCAGCAGCCGCGCGTGCGTCAGGGTGCCCAGCGAGCGGAAGACCTTGTCCTCGAGGATGGTCCGGCGCTTGTCCAGCAGCGAGCGCCGCGCGAGGCGTTCGTACTCGATCACCTTGGGAATGATGTTCCCCTCAAAGTCGCTGAGGATCTCCTCCTCGCTGCGCCCGAGCGTGGTCTGGTTGGAGATCTGGAAGAAGTCGCCCACCGCCTCCGAGCCCTCGCCGTAGAACCCGCGGACCGCCAGGGACATCCCCTTGGCGGCCCTCCGGACCTTCTCGATCTCGCCCGTGAGCTTCAGCCCGGGCAGGTGGAGCATCACCGAGACGCGCAGCCCCGTGCCCACATTCGTCGGGCACGCGGTGAGGTACCCGAACCGCGGGCTGAACGCGAAGTCCGAGCGCTGCTCGATCCGGTCGTCGACGGCGCGGATCTGCGCGAACGCCTCGCGGAGCGAGAGCCCGCCCCGGATCACCTGGATGCGCAGGTGGTCCTCCTCGTTCACCATGATCGCCAGCCGCTCGTCGGGCGACGACACCGCCGCCGCCCGCGGCTCCTCGCCCTTGGCGTGCTGCTTGGAGATCAGGTGCCGCTCGACCAGCACGCTCCGCTCGAGCGACGAGACCTCGTTCAGGTCCACCCACATCATCTGGGGCGACAGCGCGCTCTCGAGGATGTCCCGGCGCGCCCGGGCCATGATCTGGCGCCGGTCCTCGCGCGTCGCGCGGTTGACGAAGGGGTAGCCCGCGAAGTTCCGCGCGAGCCGGATCCGCGACGACATCACCACATCGGACGCCTTGCCCTCGCCCCGAAGCCACTCGGCGCCCCAGTCGACGCGCCCGGGGCTCACGCGGTCTCTCCGTGCGCCCGCCCCGGCTCCGACCGGCCCTTCTCCACATGCATCAACTGGTCCCGCAGCGTCGCCGCCTTCTCGTACTGCTCCGCCGCGATCGCCTCCGACAGCTGCTTCCGGAGCGTCACGATCCGTTGCTGGCGGACGCCCCCGTCACCCCCCGGACTCCCCGGACTCC
>DOJA01000209.1 GCA_003511945.1 Phycisphaerales bacterium
CGGGGTCCGCACGGGCGGGCGCTCATCACACGGGTGGCGGGGCCGCGGGAAGGTTCGGACCGCGCCCGGGGTTTGCGTGGGGAGGATCTGTATGGCCGAGCCATCCCCCAGTCCGTCGCGGTCTCCGAGCCATGAGCCGACCTGGCTGATCGCCGCGTGGCCGGGGATGGGCAATGTCGCGGTCATCGCGGCGTCGTTCCTCATCCAGGCGCTGGACATGGAGCCCGCGGGGGAGATGCCCCCCCGGGGGCGGTTCGATGTGCGCGCCGTAGAGGTGAAGGGGGGCGTGATCGGCAAGCCGCGCCTGCCGCGGAGTCTGTTCTATCGCACGAAGCGGGCGGTGGGGGGGCGTCATCTGATCGTGTTCGTGGGCGAGGCGCAGCCGGGCACGGGGGTGTACGACTTCGCGCACGAGCTGATCGACCGCGCGCACGGGATGGGCGCCGAGCGGGTGGTGACCTTCGCGTCGATGGCGACGCAGGTCCACCCGACCGCGCAGCCGCGGGTGTTCGGGGCCTCGACCGACGAGACGCTGCTGGACGAGCTGCGCCGCTTGGAGGTGATGCCGCTGGAGGAGGGGCAGATCGGCGGGTTGAACGGCGTGGTGCTGGGGGCGGCGTCGGACCGCGGGCTGCCCGGGCTGTGCCTGATGGGGGAGATCCCCTTCTTCGCCGCCGGGGTGCCGAACCCCAAGGCGGCCCGGGCGGCGCTGGACGCCTTCGCGCTGCTGAACGGGATCGAGCTGGACCTGGAGCCCCTGAACCGCCACGCCGAGACGATCGAGCGGGCGATGCTGGAGATGCTGCGCCAGATGCAGAGCGGGGGAGAGGCCGGCGATGAATCTCGGGAGTTTGGCGCCTCACCGGAGCCCAAGGGGGACGAGCCGAAGGAGCAGGCGCTGGACTACCCGACCCGTCAGCGGATCGAGGGGCTCTTCGAGGGCGCGCGGAAGGACCGCGCCAAGGCGATGGACCTGAAGCGCGAACTGGATCGGCTGGGCGTGTTCGCGCAGTTCGAGGACCGCTTCCTGGACCTGTTCCGGCGGGCGGAGTAGCCGCACAAAGCAAAGCGGCCCGGCGCGTGGCGCCGAGCCGCTGGAGATGTCAGGCGTAGCGGGGGGTTACTGGGCGATGTTCAGGACCGCGTTGAGCTGCTCGTCCAGGCGATCAATGTAGTTCCGCAGGTCGGTGCCCTGGCGGATGGCCGCCTGGACCCGGGGGGTGAGGCGGTCGATCGACGCCTGGCTCAGGTCCACACGGAGGTCGTTCTGGAGGTCACGGAGCGTGCCGGCGAACTCGCGGTACTGGTTCCGCCCGTCGTTGAGGAACCGCAGGGCGGAGTTGACCGCGTCCTGGCGCCCGGCGAGGGAGTCCATCGCGTTCTGGCGAGCGGCGGGGTCGCGCGAGGCCATCGCCTGGGCGATGTACTGGCGGAAGAACTCCTGGCTGTTGGCCTGAGCGGCGTCGGCCTGGCGCCCCAGTCGAGTGGCGGCGTCCTGCTGGAACTGCAGCGCCTGCGAGAACTCCCGGAACGAGGCGGCCCGGTTGGTGTTGTTCCCCGCGGTGACCTGGTTGAGCGAAGTCAGCGTGTTCTCGATCCGGCTGGGCAACCCCTCGAGCGACCTCTGGAAGTCGGTCGCGGAGGACCGGGCCGTGCTGCGGGCCCGCTCGGCCTGGGTCGCACAGCCGGGGAGGAACGAAGCGCCGGCGAGCAACCCGACGACGAGGGACAGAACGGCCTTGGTCTTCATCTGAATGGCTCCTTGCATGGATGACAGTCTGTGCGGTCCCACGATCCCCCCCCGGAATCTCCCACGATCCCCCCCCCCGGAATCTCCCACGATCCGGCGCGGCGAGGCGGTTCCCGGGTCGTCGCCTGAGCGGACGCCCGCATGGGACGATCACTGTACCACACAACCCCGGCCTGCCGCAGGGCCAAGGGCGGGCGGTCAGTTGGTCACCGCGGAGATGAGGATCGCCAGCCCGATCCCGATGGCGATCCTGACTCCGGTGGTGACCAAGGCCACCACCGCCGCCTCCTGCCACTCGATGTCGAGGAGTTTGGCCAGCATCCCGATGTACACGCCCAGGGAGATGAGCCAGGGGATGAACAGGAGCGGGATCGGCTCAACAATCAACCGGACGCAGTCGGCGACCGCGAAGACCGCCGCCAGTCGGACGGCCGTCAGCCAGAACGGCGCGTCGAAGCCGATCCACAGCCACGAGCAGATGTAGAAGCCCAGGATTCCCGTCGGCACCAGGACGGCGTACCCGAGGAGGTACCAGGGCATGAAGTCGATCCGTCCGGTGAACGCAAAGACGATGGCGACGCCGACCAGCCCCGGCGAGCAGGATCAGCCCGGCGTTCCGGTACTCGCGGCGCATGGCTCTGGCGGCCTCTTCGTGTCGCGAGCCGGACCGAAGGGCTCGCTCGAAGTTCGTGCCGCATTCCGGACAGGTCACGCCCCGGAGTCCGCCCAGGGCGTAGCCGCACTTGGGGCACCGCGGGCCCGCTTCCCGACGGGGCGCGGCGCGCTGCGCGGGCTTCGTCGGTGAAGAGCCCGTGGCGCGAGGCGATGGTCCTCGTGCCGGAGGGGTGACCGACTCTTCGAGCGGGATGGGGCCTTGGTCCGGATCGCCTGCTCGTTCGATGCTGCGCTCCACCACTGGACCTCCGTTCCCGGCACGGCCGGATCGTCCCGGTCTGCGCAGCGCGGCAGGCCACCGCTGCATCCCGGAATCAACATGAGAATACTCCTCATGTAATGGAAGTTCAAGTCGCGGTTACGCCGCCCGGTCGGTGATGCGCCGGACGATCGCGCCGAGGAAGCCCAGGCGCCCGATCCGGCGAAAGGGGTGAGCGACTGCCCCGCTCGAGCACTTCATCTGCATGAGTGCGTGCAGATGAGTCAAGAAGGGGTAGCTCGTCGGGCGAGTGAATCGCCCGCCTTGGAAGGCAAGACTCCGGGATAATGAGGAGTTGCGCTCCGTGTCGTCAGCGAACGCCCGGACGCCTTGCCCCCCCCCCCCCCGCCCCCCCCCCGCCATGATCTCGTAGT
>DOJA01000258.1 GCA_003511945.1 Phycisphaerales bacterium
TCGTACACCGACTGCGGCCCGGCCCCCGCGCCCAGCGAGAGCGACATCATCGTCCCCCCAGCCGCTTGCGCGTCGACGCGCGTCAGGTTGCCGTTGTTGTCATAGAGCAACCGGTGCAGCGGCGAGTCCGTGTACTGATTCACCGCCGCGTCGATCGCCGTCATCGTGTAGACGCCGAGCTGCGCGCCGGACGCCAGGTCCCCGAAGACCGACAGCCGGTTATGCACGCCGTCGAGGTCGTAGTCGGCGAAGGGCATCGCATCCCGCGTGCTATGGGTCAGACGGTTGGCCCTGTCGTAGGCGTAGGTGCGGGTCTGGTCAGAGGCCGAGGGAGCCGTGCGCGTTGCGCTCAGTTTGTTCTGGGCGGCGTCCCAGATGAGCGTCCGCTTGTCGATGTTCTGAAAGTGTGGGACCGGGAATGTGCCCCTCCGGCCTGACTGAATCGTGCGGACCCGGCGGAAGCCGCGGTCGCCGGCGACGGGGTTCGTGAGCGAGCCGGAGTAGGTGTAGATCGTCTCCAGGCGGGTCGTTCCCGTTAATCCGACCGCCGCGCTCCGGTTTGCCACTCGCGACGGGCCGTCGTACTTATACAGCGCGGCCTCTATGGAGGGATCGGTGGGCGTGGGCTTGAACCACACCGTCTCGATCCGGTTCAGGGCGTCGAAGGTCTGGTCCACGGTGGACCCGGAGGGACGCGTGACCCTGGTGATGTTGCTCGCTGGGTCGTAGAGGTACGAGACTGACTTCGGTGCGGCAGGGAAGGCGCCGGTCGGGCTGTAGTCCTGCGTCTCGGTCAGCACACGCCCGAGGGAGTCGTAGGAGAGCGCGACGAGCGTGTCGTCGTCCCGCGCGGTGAGGACGCGGGAGAGCCCGTCGAAGGTGTACTGCTCGGACTGCGTGCCCAGGACGCTCGGGCCTCGCGCGATCGCGCGGCTCTGGGGGCGACTCCGGATGTCAAAGGTGGTCGTGATGACGGACTGGTTGGCGTCCCGGACCATCTTGGCGTTGCCGAGCTGGTCATAGCCGGAGACGAAGCCGGTGAGGTCAGGGCGGAGCGCAGCGGGCTGCTGCCAGCCGCCGAAGGTTCCGACGCGGTCAAGGGTGCCGTCCCCGTACCGGGTGATGATGAGCCGGTCGAGGGAGTCGTACGCGTAGCGGGTGGCGTTGCCGTTGTCGTCGGTCTGCGCGATGAGCCGGGAGGAGGCGTCCCAGGTCTGGGTGGTGACGATGTCGACGGGGTCGGTGGCGCTGGCGCCGTCGCCGTTCATGTCGCGGACCGTGCGGGTGAGGCGTCCGAGCCCGTCGTACTCCGACACGGTGACCCGATTGAGCGGGTCGGCCGCCTTGACCAGGTGGCCGCGCGAGTCGTACTCGAACCGCGTGATGTTGCCTGGGTCAATGCTCTGCAGGTCCGGGTCGAGCCGCTGGAGAACGCTGGTGAGCCGGTCCAGGTCGTCGTAGCCGTACTCGGTCACGAACTGATCATCGGCCGCCCCGTCCGCCCGGGCGTCGCGCTCCGTGACCTTTTTCGTATTGCCGTTGGCGTCGTACTCGTACAGCACGCGGCTCACCCCGCCGGCGGCCGCGCCGTTGGCGTCGGGGAGCGTGAGCTCCGCCAGCCGGCCGATCTGGTCGTAGAGGTACTCGGTCCGGTTGCCGCGGGGGTCGATCGAGGCGCGCACGGACGAATCGGCGTTGTACTCGGTCCGGGTGATGATGTCCGCGGCGCCCGTCGGCAGGCCGGTCGTGCCGTTGAGCACCCTGTGCTTGTCGCTGATCGCCCGGTCGAGGGCATCGTACTCACGCTCGGAGTGCGCGAGCAGCACGGGCGTCGGGGACCCGGGCACGGGGCCCGTGACGGTCTGCTTCATCCGGTTGCTGTTGTCGTCGTAACCGGACACGAACGACCCGCCGGGGGTCGATGAGCCGACTTCCCATGTGGCACCGGCGCCGACCTGGTGCAGCGTGCTGTCGGGCAAGAGGGTCAGGATGAGGCGCTCGAAGCCGTCGTACGCGAACCGCGTCGTCCGCTCCAGCCCGGCCACGCCTAGGGCCTCGGTGCGGGCCTGGATGTCCCCCGCCATGTTGTAGTCGAACCGCGTCGTCACCGCGTCAGCGCTCGCGCCGCCCCGCGTCTCGGTGAAGACCAGGTTCCGCTCGTCGTAGGTCCGCTCCACGATGTTGTTCGGGTCGGGCCCCGCGGCGGTCGCGGGAACGCCGCCGGTCGCGACCGTCGACGCCGCCTCGCCCTTGCGCATCACGGTGAGGTTGTCCAGGAGGTCGTACCCGTACTCCGTGACGATGAAGTTCGGGTTCGCGAGCAGGTCCTCAGGAGCGTCCGCGGTCCGCTGTTGCGGATCCAGCACCTGCTGGACCGCCTCCCGCACCGTCCGCGTCCGGCGGTTGATCTCGTCGTACTCGTGGATGGTGGTCCATACCGGGGTGGCGGAGAGCGCTGCTAACTCCACACCGCCCTCGGGGATCACTCGCTCGTCCATCCGGACGAGATTGCCGTCGGCATCGAACACCGACTCCGTCTGGGCGAGCACATGAGTTGAGCCACCCTTCCAGCGGCGCTGAAGTGTTTGCCGCCCGCGGAAGTCGAACGCGTACTCTGTGATGAATCCCTTGGGGTCACTGACTCTCGACAGATTCCCGTTGTCATCGTACTCGTAGTTCGTGACGAGCTCGCCACCGGGTGCGCCACTGTTCACGGTCATCTTCTTGAGCCGCCCGGCCTGTCCCTTGTTCAGGTCGGGCGGCTGCGCATCAGCGTAGTACTCGTACTCGTCTACTCGGCGATGACCGCCCGCGGCAGGATCGCCGTTGTAGGGGTGGGTGTGGCGGACGACACGACCCCGCGCGTCGTAACCAAACGACTCTTCAGCGAGGAATGACCCGTCTGTCGCGTCGTATCCATACTGGATCGCTTCGAGGTTTCCTAGGGCATAACTAGGAAAGTCCCTGTTCCGCTTGTAGTGTGTGCGAACGCCCCGAGCGTCGACATGGATCCTTGCGTAGTTAGTGCCGCATGCGCAGCCGCCCACAGAAATGTCCGTGTAGTACTCCCACGACTCGGTGATCTCGGTTCCGTCCGGGGAAACCCGTTTCAGTTCAACTTCATTCCCGATCCTGTACGGCGGTGCCGGGGCAGTTGGGGGGGTCTGTCGTTCATAGGTCCGTTCTATTTTTAGCCCGCTCGGAAGGGTCTCGCTCGTCACTCGCCCCGTCGACGATGTGTACTGAAACGAGTGGTCGAAGTACTCCGGGTCAGATGCTCTGATCTTCCACTCCAAGGGGATCGTTGGAACGGTTCCGAGGTCATTGGCAGAGGCGACGAAGGCGTCCCGCTGAATAGGGTCCGAGGGAACCACTCCGGTGTAGTCCCTTCTCAGCAAGAGCCGGCCTCTCGCTTCGTACCAGAAGAGCTTGATCTGCCCTAGTGGATTGATCACGAGCACCGGGTAGATGTTCGGGTTGGTCCCAAGACTCGCGAGCGGGATGTAGTCATACCGACCTCCGGCCATAACTTGCCGCACGATGGAGTTCCAGCGCCGATCAAAATGGTTGCCGAGGGGCTGAATACCGAGCTGATCGTCGTAATAGGTGTTTGAGAGGTAGGTCTCATTGTTTGGCGAAATTACTCGTGATAGAAGGTCATAGTACGCGTACTCGGGGTTGGGGGGATCGCTAAGCCCGCTGTCGGTCCGACGGCGCCCGAGGTACTCGAATCTCCATGTGGTGGATTCGGCACCAGCTGCACGGCGGTAGCTCACATCCCACAGTTGACTGCCCGAGTGCCCGTACTCGACGGTCCTTCCCGCAAAGTCTGTGATCCTTCGTACGTGCTCGCCGAAGGGCGATGAAGAGCAATCGCCCCCTCCATAATCAAAGAGATACTCTCGTCCGACGGTGTCCACAATTTTGGACAGACGCTGGCACGAGTCATAATGATAGACGATACGATTCCCGTACCGATCGACCACCGACGCGAGCCGTCCGCGATTGACCCCAGGAATGGAGAGCGTAAAGAACCGCTCTTCTGTTCGATCGGGATGTATGAGAACAAGCCGCTCAACATCGCCCGCGCCGTACTCGTTCGGCCTCGTCGCCCGGACAAAGTGAGCGGCGGAACGCCCTCTGCGCCACTCATTCGGTTGTGTATCTATAAACAAACCGACATGTTCAAAGGTCTGCTTCACGCCGCTGTCATCAATATAGACAAGTTGTTGGTTGGCCCGTTCAACATGCTTGAAGCACGAGAACCACCAACCATCCGGTACCGGCTGGTATAGCGAAAGACGCAGCACCTGGCTGTTCTTGGAGCGGTATGTGCGGACAATGCTCAGATCGAGTCCAGCCCCCGGAACCGCGAGGTCCGTTTGAGTAAGGGTAAACTCACCCAACCACAGCCGGACCGGGTCACTGATATCCCTGCCCGAGTCGACGGCCGCAGGGCCGCAGCGCCTCAAGGATCTGCACATGTCAGCTGGCAGCTCCGGTCCGATCACCGACTGTGGATTATGATAAGACGGGATGCGAGCGTCCCCGGCCCAAGTTCCGGGGAACACGAATTCGCCCGCCTCCTCCCAAGAAGCCTCGTCGCAGTATTCTGGTTCTCCACAAAAGGCTTGCAGCGGCGGCAAGTTGAAATCTGGGTCAGCCACGCATGTCGCGGAGCACACGAGCGCCGCGAAGAGCATGCAGGGGCGATGAAGCAGATGACGGACCACAGTGCGGCGTTCCATTCAGTTGTCTCCAAGGGCACGGACGCGATCGGTGCAGAGTGAGTCTCGAGCACGGGGGATTTGTACACAGGCTGGTGCCAAGTCGATCAGAGAATCCGATAAGAGCTTATGGAGCGTCGACATTTCACAGTGTGTATCGAGTTCCATTTGGATGCCCAGTGCTCTATAGGTAATGTGATAGATCGACACCGCCTTCGCACTCCCACGGCAAGTCGCAGAAGTGCTGGAACTCGTCGTTGGTCGGGAAGATCCAGATCGCGCCTTGCCGAGCGAGCGCTGCCGCGGGGCTCGCTCCGAGACAGGCGGCCAACAGACCAACACCAGCAAGGCCGCGCAGACAATCGGTCCGAGACATGCCGTGGACTCCGGGTACAGGGGTGGCAGAACAGCGCTCGCGCGCCGTGGCGAGGCGAACATCATCTACGCACCGAACCACAGTGGGATCGCGCCTTCGACGCTCATGAACAAATTCACGGAATCCCTGAACAATCGCGCATCCGCGTTGCGTGAATGATCGTATCGGATGGCGGCCCGGGATGGGCCGCAGGGAGTACGGTCATGGCGATCCGCAGCAACGAGTCGATGGGGTTTGTCGATGTGATGATGGCGGAGCTGGGCGGGCCGCGTTCGGGAACGCTGCTGGCGAGGCTGGAAGCGGCGACGCCCTGGGAGAAGTTGGCGGCCCCGATCCGCGTCCTGCCCGAGTACAACAACGCCGGCGCCGGCCGCCCGCCCTGGTGCCCGGTGCTGATGCTCAAGTGCCTCATGCTCGCCAAGTGGAACAACCTCTCGGACCCGGGCCTGGAGGAGCAGCTCCAGGATCGCATCAGTTTCCGCAGGTTCGTGGGCCTGTCGTTCACCGACAAGACGCCCGACGAGACGACCTTCGTGCGCTTCCGCGATCGCCTGCGCGAGGCGGGCATCCACGACGCGATCTTCGACGCCGTAGTGGAGCACATCGAGCGCGAGGGCCTGCTGGTCAGGGAGGGGACGATGGTGGACGCGACGATCATCGAGGCCCCGCGCGGCCGCCCGCGTCCGGACGGCACGACCACCCGCGATCAGGAGGCCGGCTTCACGAAGAAGCACGGGGCCTCGCACCACGGCTACAAGGGCCACATCGCCGCGGACCTCTCGGGCATCGTCGTCGATTACCGCTTCGGCACGGCCAAGGAGCACGACTCGAACCACATCGACGATCTGACGATCAACGAGACGAGGCTGGTGCTGGCCGACAGCGCGTACTCCGACCGCAGGCGCCGCGCCGAGCTGCGTGCCCGCGGCGTGATCGACGGCATCATCTACAAGCGGAACCGTGGCCAGAAGGACCTGCACGACTGGCAGGAACGCTGGAATCGGGCGGTGGCCAGGCGCCGGGCCCGCGTGGAGCACCCCACGGCGATGCTGAAGCAGCAGCTGGGCTACCGACGCGTGCGGTACCGAGGCAGACAGCGAAACGAGTTCGACTTCGCCCTGACCATGGCGGCCTGCAACATCAAGAAGAGCCTGAGTCTGAAGGCGGCCTGAGCCGAAGGACGCCGCATCAATCCCCACGGAGATCACGCGCCCACAATCAGAGATGTGCATTGCGTGAGTCAAAGATCAGAGGTTCCTCACCTCATTCTCACTCCGAACCAACCGTGCTCAACTCCCCATAGTCGCATGGGGCAATTGTGCGCGCTCGCTGCGTGCCCTCCGTCGGCCACGGCCACCCCGCGAACTTCAATGCATCAGCACCACGCGGATGCACAAGAGGTTGGTCGGTTCCCCACCCAAGTTTGTGGGATGGCGTTGATCACGGGGTCTGTTCGGCGCGTAAGCGATTGATCGTGCTCGGGTAAGGCCACCACAACTTTGTGGAGCAACGGACGGCGACCTTGACGATCCAAGGCCGAGGCGTTCGCTATCGAGGTGGGTTTATTCTCCGTGAGCGTCGGCAGGAGCGATTCCGAGCGCGTTCCAGGCGCATCACGCGCGTCTTCCGCTTGTCCATCTGTGGGCCAGGACACTGCAGGCAGCGCCGAACCGCGCATGTGCCTGCTACGACCGGGTTTCGTGCAGTTACCCACAGCGATACACATTCCGCCGGTGGACAACCTGTCCCTGTCGACTTGCACTTGCATTCGCGGCGGAGTTGCGCCAGCTTTGCGCGTTGTTCGGAAGAATCCGGCCCGGGATGGACGCCCGGGTGAGTGAGGTTTGGAGCAAGGAGGCCCGGACACCATGCGGATCGAGCGGATCCCTCTCGCGCGGATTGACCCCGCGCCGTACAACCCCCGGCGCGATCTTCAGCCGGGGGACGCCGAGTACACCAAGCTCGAGCGCTCGATCGACGAGTTCGGGCTGGTTGAGCCGCTGGTGTGGAACGCCCGCTCCGGCAGGCTGGTGGGGGGCCACCAGCGGCTGAAGGTGCTCGTCGCGCGGGGCGAGAGCGCGGTCGAGGTCAGCGTCGTCGACCTGCCGCCGGACAAGGAGAAGGCGCTCAACCTCGCGCTGAACAAGGTCTCCGGCGCTTGGGACGAGGCCAGGCTCGCGGCGTTGCTCGATGGGCTGACGAAGCTCCCCGACTTTGACATGGCGCTCACGGGCTTTGATCCACCGGAGGTGGAAGACCTGCTGATCGACCACGGCCTGCGCCCCGCCGAAGCAGAGGACTTTGATGTCAACGCCGAGCTGGCGCGGATCGGCGCGGAGCCGGTGACGCAGGCCGGCGACCTGATCGAACTCGGCGGCCACCGGCTGCTGTGCGGCGACTGCACGGACCCGGCGCAGGTGCGGCGACTGGTCGAGTCCGGCGGCGGTCGGCGGGCGGTGCTCTTCGCGCCCGACCCGCCGTACCTGGTGGGCTACGACGGGACGAACCATCCGGTGTCGAAGCGCAAGCGCCGCGAGCGGCAGCGGAAGCGCCTCGCCGATGGGAACAAGGACTGGTCGGGCACATACGGCGTGTCGTGGGACGACGCCGACGAGCAGAGCGAGTTGTACGCGCGGTTCGTGGCGGCGGCGGTCGCGGAAGCTGTTGCGCCCGACGCCGCGTGGTACTGCTGGCACGCGAGCCGGCGTCAGGCGGCGCTGGAGCGGGTGTGGGCCGATCACGGCGCGTTCGTCCACTCGCAGATTGTCTGGGTGAAGAACATCCCCGTGCTGACGCGGAGCTGGTACGCCTGGCAGCACGAGCCGTGCTTCATGGGGTGGGTGAAGGGGAGCAAGCCGCCGCGGCGTTCGCGGGAGGTCCTGCCGACGGTGTGGCGTTTCGACACGCTGGCGACGGGGCCGGCGCGGCCGGACCACCCGACGCCCAAGCCGGTGGAGCTCTTTGAGATCCCGATGCGGCAGCACACGCAGGAGGGGGACCTCTGCTACGAGCCCTTCGCGGGGAGCGGGACGCAGGTGATCGCGGCTGAGCGGCTGAAGCGCCGGTGCCTGGCGATGGAGATCAGCCCGGTGTACTGCGACTTGATCGTGCGCAGGTGGATTCACTTCGTCGGCCCGGGAAGGGCCGACGGGGGGCTCGCCGAGCGGTACCTCGGCGCCCCGGCCCTTGGGGAGGGCGGCGTGCGATGACAGCCATCGTCGAGCCCAAACCGCCGCAGCCCGACGACGAGTCCGCGGGGGATGTCGGAGTCATCGAACTGATCCGCCGCGTGCAGCGGCGGGAGGTGAAGGCGTCGTCGCTGTCGGGGGAGGACCGGCGGTCGTGCGTGGAGTACCTGACGGCCGAGGGGTACTCGGCGGCGGAGATCGCGGGGGTGCTGCGCACGAGCGACCGGACGGTGCTGCGGGACCGGCAGCGCATCAGGAGGTCGAACGCTCTCAAGCGTGACCCGGCGCTGGTGGAGCAGATGGTGGGCCGGCTGGTGGGCGAGGCGGAGACGGCGGTCTCAAGACTGAGGCGCGTGGCGCGGGACGCCCAGACGAGCGCCGCGGTCAGAGTGGAAGCCGAGCGCTCGGCGTGGACGGTGGCGCGCGAGCTGGTGCAGTCGCTGCAGCGCCTGGGCTATCTGCCCATGGCGACGGCCCAGGTGCGGGCGGAGCTGACGCACCGGGTGGAGGAGCCTCCGTCGGTCGAGGAACTGGCGCAGGAGCTGGAGCGGCTGGAGTCGATCCGGGCTGGGTGCAGGGTGCGGGACGAGCACGTGACGGAGCATGTGGCGCGGGTGAAAGACGCGCTGGCGCGGGTGGCGGCGGGCGAGGCGATCGGACGCCTCGCGGCGGCGATCGAGAAGCAAGTCGAAGGCACGGAGGTTAACGGCGATGGTGACGACAGCGACGACGAGTGATGCGAAGGGGCCGGGTGCGATGGTGGGGGGGGCCCGTCGGGCGGCGGGCAGAGCGTCGATCCGGGCGTTCGCGGAGATCTACCTGCCCCACCACTTCTCGACGGTGCCCTCGCCGATGCACCTGGAGGTCTTTGAGGAGCTGGAGAAGCTGGGGGCCAACCGGGGCACGAGGCTGGCGATCGCGGCCCCGCGTGGGCACGCCAAGAGCACGCTGGTGAGCCTGGCGTACGCGCTGTGGTGCGTGTGCTACGAGACCGAGCCGTACATCCTGCTGGTGTCGGACACGGCGGAGCAAGCGCGGGACGCGCTCAAGGCGCTGAAGGACGAGCTGCGGGGCAACGCCCGGATCGAGTCGGACTTTGCGCACATCCTTGAGGCGCGGCGGGTGTCGGCCCGCTGGCGGCGGGACGACATCGTGGTGGGGGAGATGCGGGTGACGGCGCTGGGGGCGGACCAGAAGGTGCGCGGCCGCAAGAACGCCTCTTCTCGCCCGACGCTGATCATCGCCGACGACCTCGAGAACGACGAGCTGGTGCGGAGCCCGGACCAGCGGGAGCGGCGTCGGGAGTGGTTCACCTCGGCGCTGATGAAGTCGGGCACGCCGCGCACGAACGCCGTGGTCATCGGCACGGTGCTGCACCACGAGGCGCTGCTGGCGCGGCTGCTGGACCCGGCGCGGAGCCCGGGCTGGCTGGTCAAGCGGTACAAGGCGGTGACGGGGTGGGCGGACCGCGGGGACCTGTGGGAGAAGTGGGAGTCCGTCTACAACCACCACTCGCCGTGGCCCGACGGGGGCGAACTGTCCGGTCCGGGGGCGGCGCGGGCCTTCTTCGCTGCGCACCGCGACGCGATGCTGACGGGGGCCCGCGCGCTGTGGCCCGAGGCGCGTCCGTACGAGCACCTGATGGAGCTCAAGGTGCGCGAGGGGGCGCACAGCTTCGCGACCGAGATGCAGAATGAGCCCTCGGATCCGGCGACGCGCCTCTTCCGCGATGAGGACATCCGCTTCTGGGACGACGCCCGCTCGTCGGTCCACGACTTCGAGGGGCTCCGAGTGTCGCTGGAGGGGCACACGGAGGTGATCTGCGCCTGCGACCCGGCGCTGGGCAAGCCGGGACGCGGGCGGGACGACTCGGCGATCGTCATCGTGCTGCGGGAGTCGCGGACCAAGCACATCTATGTGATCGACGCCGACATCCGCCGGCGCAACCCCGACGAGACGATCGAGGCGATCCTCGCCTACGACCGGGTGCGGCGGCTCAACCGGGTCGTGGTCGAGGCGACGCAGTTCCAGGAGATGCTGGTGACCGAGCTGGAGAAGCGGGCGCAGGAGCGGGGGCGGTACCTGCGGGTCAAGTCGGTGAAGCCGACGACGGACAAGCACGCGCGGATCGCGGCGATCCAGCCCCAGGTGTGCTCGGGCCAGGTGCGCTTCAGCCAGCGGCACACGGCGCTGCTGGAGCAGCTGAGGCAGTTCCCGCACGGCGCGCACGACGACGGCCTGGATGCCTTGCAGATGGCGGTCGCGGCGGCCCGCAAGCCAGAGGCGCGAGTGGTCGGCCTCAGTCTCCGCGGCGTCCCGGTGTGAGGCCCAAGGGTGATCGACGCGTCCTCATGGGATGAGGCCGGCGCGCACCCCGCGCTCGCGCAATGAGGCGGACGGGCGCTGATCCGCGGACCCGGCGCTGGATATCGACCCCAGGAGTCGCCCTCATGGGTCCCCCGTGCGGCACGCCGCCGCACTACAGGAGGCCCCACGATGGCGATTCAATCGGAAGCGGGACAGACCGCCCGGCGACGCTCGGGCGAAAGCGAGCAAGGGCTCCGAGGCCGCGGCTCGCGCGTCGAGCGCACCGCCCCCCCGGATCCGGCGGACCCCAGGTCGTGCGCGGTCGGCTACCTGCGCCGCTCGACCGATCGTCAAGAGCAGTCGATCGGCGACCAGCGGGCGGCGGTGGAGCGGTACGCCGCCGAGATCGGGGTGCCGCTGACGCGTCTGTACATCGACGACGCGATCAGCGGCGCGAGCACCGCGGGGCGCCGCGCCTTCCAGAGCATGATCGAGGACGCGGGGTCCGAAGCGCGCGGCTTCGGCATGGTCATCGTCTACGACATCAAGCGCTTCGGGCGCATCGACAACGACGAAGCGGGGTACTACCGGCACCTGCTGCGGCAGCGCGGCGTCGAGGTCCGCTACGCCAGCGAGGGCTTCACCGGGGACTCGACCGATGACCTTCTCCGCCCCGTCAAGCAGTGGCAGGCGCGGCAGGAGTCCAAGGACCTGGCCAAGGTCGTCATCCGCGGGCTGGTGTCCAAAGCGGGCGTGGGGAGGGAAGCGGGCAGGGGCGGCTCCGGGGGGTGGATGGGCGGCGCGGCGCCGTTCGGCTATGACCTCAAGTACCTCAGCGGGTCCGGCGACTTCATCTTCGTGGTGCGCACCGGGGGGGACGGGTCCAAGGCGTTGCTCGACGCGGGCGGCGGGGTCCGGGGCGTGGAGCGGGCCGAGGGCGAAGTACCTCCTGTCCGGGCTCGTGCGCTGCGCGCGTTGCGGGAACCGGTACGAGGGCGTGACCGAGCCGACGGGCACGAAGCGGCCCGGCGGGTCCAAGCGGGCCACGCGCACGGCCTACGCCTGCGGCGCGTACATCCGCGGCGGACGCGCGGTGTGCGCACGCGGGACGGTGTCTCAGGAGGCGATGGAGGCCCCGGTCGTCGAGGCAATGCTGCGCTGTTACGAGCGCTACGCCAGCGCGGAGGGCGGGGCGATGATCGAGGCCGCGGTGCGTGGGGCGACGGGCGGCGAGCAGGAGCGCCTGTGTGAGGAAGGCGAGGCCCTGCGCCGGCGACTGGCGGAGATCGATTCGATCACCCGCAACCTCCTCGACACCCTCTCAACCGCCGATCGACAGGCCGTTGAACGCCGCGTGGTGGAGTTGGAATCAGAGCGCGCCGCGATCGAGGAGCGGCTGGGCTCAATCGACCGGGTGAGGCGCACCGCGAAAGAGGCCCGGGCCATCGCGTCCCGCGTGCGTGGCTTTGTCGAGCGCCTGCCCCGGGTCATGGCGTCGGCCCCCCCATCACGCCCCGCCGACCGGCACGCCGCCCTGCGATCGTGCATCGTGGCGGCGGACTACGACCACGCCGCCGGGCGGACCAGGGTGGAGTTCCGGGCGGTGCCGACCGCAGCCGCAGCCGACGGCCAAGGCCCGACCGAGACGGTCGAGGTGCCTATCCCCTGAGCGCACCGGCCGCCCGGGGCGGCCAGCGCATATCAATGGCGAATGACCCCACGGGGATTCGAACCCCGGTTTCCAGGATGAGAACCTGGCGTCCTAGACCTGGCTAGACGATGGGGCCTGAGCGCCGAGCGGCCTCGTCCGGGGCCGCTCGGCAGGGAACGGGGAGTCTAGAGGAGCCGAGGGGAGCGTCAAGCCGGGGAATGGCTCAGCGACCGGCGCGCCTGCGCCAGGGCGTACACCGCCGCCTCGGCCTCGGTCTGGCCCACCACGGCACCCTCCGGGGTGCTCGACCCCGACCGGGTCCACTCGGCCCGCACGCAGTCGAACTCTTCGACCTTCCCGATGGTCAGCCCCAGGCCCAGAGCATCAAGTTCGTGGCGGACGCGCCCCGGCCCGGGGTACACCCGCCCATCGGGCGACACCTCGCACCCGGTGCTGTCGAGGGTGGACCACCCGGCGGAGTACAAGGCGTCGACGGCGAAGGTGATGCTCATGGGCCACTCCCGGCGCCCGCGCGGGGCGCTCCAACGCGACGGGCGCTTCGGTCCGAGATGCTAGCACCCCGGACACCCCGGAGTTCCGACCCATGGTGCTTCGGCCGATTCGACCGAGGCCCTTTGATCCGGGCCTCGTGTTGCTTCAAGAGCCGGCGCGTGGGGTGCCCTGCGGCCGCGTTCCGTAGGGCGGTTTCCCGTGCCAGGCCGCTACCTGGGCGCGCTTGGGATGGGGGCGGCCAGACCCACCAGGCGGGCACGAAACGCGTCGCGATCGCGCGACCAGCGCTGGTAGAACAACTGGGCCTGCTCTGGTGGCACGGGGATCAACAATTCGGCTCTTCTGGCAGAGCGGAAGGCCTCTGAGAGCGCCCGGGTGTCGGCGTCGTTCCAGTGGGCGAAGATCGGCTCAAGCGCCGGCCACGACTCCGCCAGTGTGGCATCGAACGCCGCCAGGGTGGCGACCTGTGGGGTGATGGCGTCCGTGTCGATGTTCATCCGCCCGGCGCCGGCGAGCGACGAACGGATGTGGAGCACCAGTTCGTCGAGTGCGCCCACCGCGACGCGCCCCTCCATCCATTGGGCGAGCAGTTCCGCCTCGCCGCGTGCGCTGGCCGCCCCTCGGAAGGGATCGGCCTCGTCCAGCGTCGCGAGCGCCGCACGGAGCTCGTCGCGATCGGACTGCTCGAGCGCGCCGGTGGCGAGAGTCATGGCCGCCACCGCATCGACGGCCTGAAAGATGCTGCCGGCGTACATCGATGCGACGGTGACCCGGTCCATCGAGGTGTGCCCCGCGATGCGATAACCGGCCGCGAGGAAGCGCACGGCGCCCCGGGCGTCGCCCGCGTCCACGCTCCGGCGGGCCAGCACCGCCATCAGCCGCCCGCTGGCTCGCAAGTTCCCCAGGTGCGGCAGGCGAACGGCGGGGCCGGGCGAGCGGTCCCACAGGAAATCGCACTGAGGGATCAGCGTCGCTTCGATCAGTGCAGCCGCGAATCGGTCGAGCGCCTCGCCCCCGATCGGCAGCGCGTCGGGCGCAGGCCAGAGCGGGCTGCCGATCTCTTCCGGCTTCAGATTGATCAGCGCGAGCTGGAGCGCGGCTATGTCGACCCTCTCCCACACCTGCGCGTAGGTCCAGGCGGCGTTCGTCGCCAGTTCGTCGGGTGTGGGCGTCGGCGCGGCGTTCCGGACCGGGTTCGATTGGGCCGCCGCGCCCTTGCCGGCTTGCAAGACGAGCGCCGCGAGCGCCACGAGACACCAACCAACAGTCGCTCGACCCATCACGCCTCCACTACGGACCATGCCCTTGGCTCGCGACGCGCGTCCTCGCGCGGGAACCTCCGAGCCCACCGAACGATACCGCCCCGAGCGGGCCGGGGTCCCACATGGAAGAATGTGCCCTCCGGCGCGGCTGTTCGGCGTTCGGAAGGGCTGCACATGGAGGATGTATCTCATGACCCAGCGTGCCGGTTCAGGCGACGAGCGATTCCGGGGGCTGCCCCCGCTTCTGCCCCATTCGCCGTTCTGTGCGTACGACCCGGGGGTGGCGCCCGAGGTCGGCGCCCGCCGGTTCTATGAGGTCATGGACCGCCGGCGTACGGTCCGGATGTTCTCGGACCGTCCGGTGGCGCGCGAGGCGGTCGAGTGGTGCGTCCGGGCCGCCGGGACCGCCCCCAGCGGCGCGCACAAGCAGCCCTGGCGGTTCGTCTGCGTGAGCGATCCGGCCCTCAAGCGTGAGATGCGGGCGGCCGCGGAGGAAGAAGAGCGCGAGTTCTACGAACGACGCGCCAGCCGCCGGTGGCTCGAAGACCTCGCTCCCCTGGGGACCGACTCCAACAAGCCCTTCCTCGAAATCGCGCCTTGGATCGTCGTCGTCTTCGCGCTCGTCAAGACTGACGACGGCGGGCAGGTCTACTACCGGGAGGAATCGGTGGGGATCGCGGTGGGTCTGTTCCTCGCCGCCGCCCACCACGCCGGGCTGGTCACGCTGACGCACACGCCAAGCCCGATGGGGTTCCTTCAGAAGGTTCTGCACCGCCCGGAGCACGAGCGGGCATTCGTGGTGATCCCGCTGGGCTACCCCGCGCCGGATTGCGTCGTGCCCGACCTGAAGCGCAAGCCGCTGGAGGAGATCATGGTGGTGAATCTCCCCGGGGGGGATCGCCCCGGGGGGGATCGGCCCGGGGGGGATCGTTCAGGGGGAGAGCGTTCCGGGGGGTGAATTGTTCCGGGGGGTGAATCGATCCGGGGGGGTGACTGGGCCGAAGAGGTGAATCGGCCGAGGAATCGGTCCCGGAGATGAATCGGCCCCGGGTGATCAGCTCGGGGGATGAATCGACCCGGGGGACGGATCGAGCGGACCCGTTCGATCCGCGTGCCGGCCCGAAGGGCCGAGGACCGTTGCCACGGGTGGAGATCGCCCCTCCGTGGGGCGATCGGAACCCGTGGAACGCCCGGACCCGGACGCCGCCCCGCCGGGGCGGTGGAGTGATTGGGGTTGGTCTGCATCCCACGGGTTCCGCCCCCCCCCCCCGGGGGGGGGGGGGGGGGGGGGGGGGGGGGGGGGGGGCGGGGGGGGGGCGGCCCGGGGGCGGCG
>DOJA01000290.1 GCA_003511945.1 Phycisphaerales bacterium
GGCCAGGGGCGTGGCCTTGCGGCGACGGGCGCCGGTGCCGTCGGGCAAGGCGCGGATGGACTGCGAGTGGATCGAGACATGGCTGATGCTCTTGGTCATGTCCTGGAGCGTGGCGCGGTTGAAGACCAGCCCGATGGAGCGGGCCCCAAGGTGACGCAGGCGCGACAGGGACGCTTTGACGAGGTTGGGCGCCTGCCCGCGCTTGATCGCGACGACCACGCGGTCGGCCATGGCGCAGACGATGTCGGCCTCCAGCGAGCCGAGGATGGGCCCGGTGTCGACAACGATCGTGTCGAAGCGGTCACGGAGCGAGGCGATGGTGACCTCGATGTGGGCCTCGGAGAGGCGCTCGGGGTTGAAGGCGTGGTCGGCGCCGGCGGGGATCGCCCAGAGGTTCTCCTGCGAGGTCTTGTGGACGAAGGCCTGGATGTCACCCCGGGCGGCGACCGCCTCGGAGATGCCTCGCTTCGTGTCCATGTCGAGCTGGGCGCTGAGCCCGCGCCCGATGAGGTCGGCATCGACCAGAAGGGTGCGCTGTCCCGCGACGGCGAAGGACATGCCCAGGGCCAGGGAGAGACTGGTCTTGCCCTCGCCGGCGCTGGCGCTGGTGACGGCGAACACCCGGCCCCGACCCTGCTGGGACGGGGAGAGGACATGGAGCATGTTGCGGATGTGGTGGATGGCCAGGGCCGCGAGCTGGTTGTCTTCTTCGGAGGGTGATTCGAGGTCGGGCAGCGTTCCCAGGAGCGAGGCGGTGCGGTCGAGGTCGTCGAGTTCATCGAGGTAGCGGTAGCCGCGCTTGAGGAACCCGAGCAGGCCGATGATCCCGACGCCCAGGCCGAACCCGGCGACCCCGCCCCCGCCCGCGAGCGCGACGCGCCGGTCGTTGGAGGGCTTGACGGGCAGTTCGCCCCGCTGCTGGACGGTGATCCGTCCCTGTTCGAGGTTGGGGCGCTCGGTGCGGATCTTGTCGAGCGCGGTGGCGGTCTCGTTGAGTCGCTTGAGGGTCTCGGACTCGCGCTCCTGGAGCTGGTGGATCTGCACCTTCTTCGCGCCCAGGTCGCGCACCTGGGCGGCGGTCTGGTCGCGGAGGATGGTGAGGGCGGCCAGGTCGGCGCGGAGGCGGGCGAGGCGCATGGCGGCGGGGCCGGCGGGCTGCCCGTCCTCGCCCGGGGCCACCAGCTGGAGGAGCCCGGAGACGCGGTCGTCGATCAGTCGGGTGAGGGCGTCGCGCTGACGGTTGAACTCCTGCATCTGGCGGTGCTGGGGGCCGTAGCGGGTGCGGTTGAGCTCGATGGCCTTGTCGATCTGCTTGCGGCGTTCGACGAGGTCCTTCAGTTCGGCGTCGCTCTCGGCGAGCTGGTCGATGGTGGGGTCGCTCGCGGGCTGGGGCGAAGCGGCCTCCGCGCCCGGCGCGGGGACGGCGGCCTCGAGGGCGCCGACCTGGACGCGCATCTCGTCGATCGAGTTCTCCATGCGCTGGAGGCGTTCGACGGACTGGGCGTGGATGTCGTCGAGTTCCTGCGTGCCGTACTCCTGCGCGATGCGGAGCATGGACTCGCGGATGGCGGAGAGTTCGCGGGAGAGCTGCTGGACGCGCTGGTCGATCTGGCGTTCGCGTTCGGTGACATTCATCGCCGACTGGTCGACATAGATTTCCTTGTAGGCGTCCATGACCGAGTTGACGGCGGTCTGGGCGGAGCGGGCGTCGGGGTGCGAGACCGCGACGGTGATCACCTGCTGGTGGCGGGGGCGGATGACCGCGAGCGCCGAGGCGAGGCGGGAGACTCCCTCCTGACCGCCGGGCCAGCCCAGCGCCTGCATCTGGGGGCTGTCGATGGCGCGGGCGAGGACGCGGGCGCTGCTCAGGTAGGTGGCCTGGGTCGACACATACGAGTCGTACATCGGGGGGACTTCGGAGTCCGGCGTGGTGTAGAGCGTCTTCTCGAGACGAGGCGCGACCTCGATGAACCCGCTGCTGACGAAGAGCGGCGGGACGGCGGAGTAGCCGATGATCGCTCCCGGCGCCGCCAGGGCCAGCCCGAGCAGGGCCGCCCAGTGGTAGCGCCCGCGGAGCGAGCGGTGGACCCACTTCATCGGGTTCTGCTGGCCCGCGTCGGGGCCTTGTCCAGTGCCGGGGTTCAGCCCGAACTCGTCCTGGTAGGTCGGCTCACTTCCCATCGGCTCTCACTCCTTCCGCGATGACCCGGAGCACCGGCCCGACGGCTTCGAGGAACCGCCCGACGGCGGGGTCCTCGCGCAGGTTGGACTGGGGGTCCAGACTGACGATTTGCACCTGGGCGGCGCCCAGCCCGGCGGTCACGACGCTCCGCGAGGCCCGGTTGAGCGCGCCCATGTCGGCGAAGAACTGCTCGTCGTCGCGCGGGACGACGAAGAAGTTGATGACCGACATGGCGCGCTCGACCCCGTCCACGACGCGCGTGAAGCGGTAGAGCGTCGCCGGGAGGCGCACGCCCTCGGCCGTGACGCTGAGCGGCTCCGAGGAGTCCTGCTTCCAGCCGTGGGCGGGGTAGCACACGGGCGGGTAGTGCCCCTGCATGTCCAGAGTGTTTCCGCAGTGGACGATCAGCAGCTGGAGCGGACGGCCGGAGGTCTGGTCGGTGTAGTGGCGCTGGACGAGGGCGTTGGGCTGAAGGAGCTTGACCGCCGCGGGGGCGACATCGACATCCTGGCCCAGCCAAGGGCCGACCTTGTAGGGGATCTGCTCGACGGCGGTGCGGATGGAGGCGAAGTAGGCGTCCGTCCCCGGCACGGCGCGGACCTGCCCGGGCCTGGTCAGGATGATCCCGCTCAGCACGAGGGCGGTCACCCAGGGCGACGCGCGGTTCAGCATGGAGAGTGTGCCCAGGGCCACCGTCATCATCCTCCCGCGAAGGCGTAGCGCGACACCGGGATCTGCAGCCAGCGCAGGAGCCACAGCAGCCCCCACAGCAGCGCAAGCCCCACGAACAGCATGACCCACCCGCTCACATCATGGAACAGGTCGGCGGCGTCGGCGCCGGCGTAGCCGTACATCAGCACCGTGGGGATCAGTCGGATCACATTCACCAGAAGGGCGATCAGGGGGCTGAAGAGCAGGATCAGCAGACGCGCCCCGTTGCGCATGGGGAACGAGAAGACGAAGGCGAAGGTGACGAGCCCCAGGGCGGCGACCATGCGCATCCCGTTGCACGCCTCGGCCACCGCGACTTCGTTGCCGTTGATGGAGAGGAGGTTGCCCGAGCGCGTGATCGGGACGGCGGCGATCTCGAGGATCCACTCGGTGACGCGGGCGGTGGCCTCCTGCAGCGGGATGGAGATGGCCTGGCGCAGGCGCCCGGGGATGGGCATCAGGAAGACCAGCACCGCGAGCGGGGCCATGAAGCGCGCGAACACGGGCGGACCCATGACGCTGAGCCACGATCCGACCACCACCGCGAGCGCGCCGAGGTGGCGGGCGATGTCCACCGAGTTGGCAAAGCCCCAGCCCACCGAGGCCCAGCCCGCGCCGACGACGAGCGGCCCCAGGAGCGAGGGGGATGGGCGGCACAGGCGCAGGCGCTCGCGGCGCACCCAGACCAGCCAGGCGGCGATGACGGGGGTCAGCAGGATGTGGGACTGTTCCTCGTTGCGGATGCCCAGGCGGAAGATGTCGGCCCAGGTGGTCCAGGTGGAGCCAACCGCTCCCGCGGTGAGCGCGGCCAGCCAGAGCCCGTCGCTGAATCTCCAGACACGCCGGCCGGTCATCGCCGCTCCCTGTTCCGCGGGGCGAGCTGCTGGGCAGCGCCCTTCAAGTGTACCGCTCCTGGCCCGACGACTGCGTCCGTGACAACCGAGTCCGGGCGGACCACGGCCCGCGGGCAGACCAGCGTGCGGACAACCACCGCGCCCGCTGCGACGGCGGCGTGCTCCATGACAACGGAGTCGACCACGACCGCGCCCGGCGCGATCGTGGCGGTCCGCGAGAGAATGGATCGGCGATTCGCGCCCCCCGGTTCCAGCGCCGCCGCCGCTTCGTCGACGGTTTCCAGCGGGTCCGCCAGGGCGTTCAGGCGCCGGACGGCCTCGAGGAACTGCTCCCGGGTGCGCAGGGCGACCATCCCCGGTTCAGGGAGCCGGGCGGTCCGGATGTCGTAGCCCGCCCCCAGCGCCCTCTGGAGCCATTGCTCCTTGAGGTCCATGAACCCGTTGGCGGGGACCAGCCCCAGGGTGTCGGCCCGGGCGAGGATCAATCCAGCGGGGGTGCGGTCGGGGTTGGCGGCGACGCTGATGGCGGCCCCGGTGCGGGCGTGGTCCTCCAGGAGAGGCAGGAGCGGGCACCCCGGCAGACGGGCCGCCTCGACGATGAGCACCAGGGCGTCGGGGTCGAGCCCGGCGCACTCGTCTTTCACGATGCCCGCGGGGCCGCGGAACTCGCGGGACTCCTTGCGGATGGTCACGCGGAGGTCCCCGGTCTCGGCTTCGATGATCGGCCCGGGCGTGCGCTCGTCGTGGATGATGCGGACCTCGAGCCCGTCGCGCGACGCGGGCCTGATGCCGAGGAGGCGCTGCACCCACAAGCCGAGCACCGTGTGGGTGGGCGACACGCTGAGGTCCAGCACGCTGCAGCCGGCGCCCTCCAGCAGCGCCGACGCGCGCTGCGCCCCGGCGAGCATGAGGCACAGCCCGACCTGCGCGCCGGCGTCCTCCGCCAGGGGGGACGGCCCGCCTTGCGTCGCCGGGGTCCGGGGC
>DOJA01000103.1 GCA_003511945.1 Phycisphaerales bacterium
TCAAACAGTCCCCGCCCATGAGATGTTTTTCGATCAGCGCAACCTTGGCCCCCAGGCTCGCGGCAATGACCGCGGACGGAGGTGTTGTCAGTAAGAAGCGGGCTGAGGTCGACATCACCCTTCACGCGGGCCGAGAGCGCCCCGATGGCCTCGTCGGCCCCGATGGTGATGGGCAGATCGGCACCTTCGCCCAGGTCCGTTCGCAGCCCGGCCCCGGATCCGACATAGCGGTACCCTCCATGGAAGGACTCGATGGGAGCGGGGCTGGTGCGTTCTCCCCCGAAGAGGTGGAGCCCGGCGAAGGAGCGGTTGAGCGACGCGCGGACGCTGTCGATGAGCGAGTTCACCACGATGGCCTGGCTGCGCCGGGTGCCCGCGTCGGAGCCGACGCCGATCTGCGACGCCGCCACTTCCTTCGCCTGCAGGGCGGCCTCGTTGAGGTCTCCCAGCGCCTGGTCGAGCGTGCCCAGCACCGCCGAAGCGTGGTCGAGGTTCCGCCCGCGCTGCTCGCTGGCCTCGAGCGATCGGTCGAGCACGCTGATGAGCGAGGCGGCGATGGGGTCGTCGCTGGGCTGGTTCACGCGCTGGCCGGTGGCCAGCTGCACCTGGGTCTGGAGCAGGGCGACATTCGTCCCGCCCAGGTTGCGGAGCATGATCTGCGCCGAGAGGGCGTTGGGGGCTCTGCCGTAGATGGCCGGGATGCTGCTCATGGGTCAGACCAGGTTGAGGAGGATGTCCGTGAGTTCGTTGACGACGCTGATGAACCGGGCGGCTCCCGCGTACTGCTGCTGATAGTTGATGAGGTTGATGGCCTCCTCGTCCAGACTCACCCCGCTGACGGCGGCGTTCTGGGCTTCGAGACTGGCGCGGACCGTGGCGGCGGCGTCGGCCTGCGTCGCCGCGGCCCGGGCGCCCACCGCGGTGCGCTCGACCGTCTTCTGCCAGCGCTGGCTCAGGGAGTCGCCCTCGAGCGACGCGATCGGCCCGTCACGCAGGCCCGCGATGGCGAGCGCCGTCTCGTTGGTCCCCTCGCTCAGCCCGATCGTGAGCCCCAGGGGGTTCTGGCGCAGGGCGTCGCGCACCGCGATGTCGGTGGCGTCCTTTCCATCGAAGTACGAGTTGATCCCCAGCGTGGCGAGCACGCCCGAGGTGTCGTCCGCGAAGGAGACATCGAAGCCCGAGTCGGTGGAGACCCGCACGCGCCCGTCGGCGGTGAACTCCGCGCGCAGGTTGGCGATCGCGTCGAGCGTCGCGACAATGCCCGCCGCGGAGGTGTCGTTGGCGGTGGAGGCCGCGCCCGCGTTGTCGATCCCGTCGAGGTCGACGAACACGGTCTGCTCCGAACGGTTCCCGTTCTGGTCGGTGATGACGACCCGGAACGACCCGGTCCGCGGCCCGAACGGCAGCTCGGCGATCGTGGTGTTCGCGGGGTCGTTGAAGGCGCGGGCCTGGTCGGCGATGGCGAACTTGCGGGACCCGGCGGTGTCGGTGATCCGCGCCTGCGGCCTCCCCGAGGCGTGCAGGGAGTTCACCTCAAAGATCACGGCGCCGGCGAGGGCGTCGAGGTCGTCGATGGTCTGCTGGATCGCGCCGTCGCGCTGGGCGAGCAGCCCGCCGAGTCGCCCGCCCGTGAGCTTGATGGCCTCCTGGCTCTCCGTGACCAGCACCCGGGCCTCGACATCGTTGTTCACCGTGCGGAAGTCGGGCTCGAGCCCGCGTGAGGCGGTTCCCAGCACGACGGGCGTTGAGCCGACGAGGATGTCCACCGCGCCCGACTCGCGTTCGATGGCGGTGATGTCGATCAGACCGCTGAGTTCGTCGATCAGGGCGTCGCGCTGGTCGCGGAGGTTGCCGTCGGTCCCCTGGCCGAGTTCGGCCTGGACGACCGCGAGGTTGAGCGAGGCGATCTCGTCGAGCAGCGCGTCCGCCCGCTCGACCCCGGCGCCGAGTTCACGGTCGACCTGGTCACGCTGGTCGGCCAGGTCGGTCCGCAGCCGGCGCACGAAGGAGGCGAGCGAGGCGCCCTGCTCGACGACCGCGGAGCGGTTGATCGACGCCGACGGGTTGTTCGCCAGTTCGCTGAAGGCGTTGAAGAACCGCCCGAGCTCGGAGGAGAGGTCGTTGTCGCCCAGTTCGCCCATGACGGACTCGAGCTGGCTCATGATGCTCGCGCCGACCTGGGCGGAGGCCTCGTCGGACAGCCCCGCCCGGAGGCGTGTCTGCAGGGCGGGGTCGATGGCGCGCCGGATGTCGGCCACGCTGACGCCCCGCCCGACGAAGAGCCCCGGGTTCGACTGGTCGCCGCGTGTCGGCGCCAGCGACACGCCCTGGCGGTGGTAGCCGGCGGCGCCGACATTGGCGATGTTGTTGCCCGTGACCTGCAGCGCCAGCTGGCTGGCGGTCAGCGCCGAACGGCCGATGAGCAGCGAACTGGTCAGACTCATGGCCCGGCTCCGGCGCGGGTGCGCCCGATCAACTCCTGAGGTCCAGCGCCGACACGACGCGGGGCCCCGGCCCGACGACGCCGGCGCGCCCGTAGGTCTGCGCGTGGTTGAGCACCGAGGCCGCCTGGCGCCACAGCCCTTCCATATGACGCGCCAGCTGCTCGGCGGCCCGCTTCGTCGCCTCGTTCTGTCGCAGAACCTGCGCCATCAGTCCGCGCAGGTCGTGCGCCTTCTCCGCGATCGCCGGCCCGATCTCCGGCCCCAGGCGCTCGGCCAGCCACGAGACCCGGGTGGCGGACTTGTCCGCCCCGCCCCCCCCACCCAGGCGCTCCGCCAGCGCGCCGACGACCCGCGCCCGCTGCTTCTCGATCTCTGCGATGTCCTGCACCGCCCGGTTCTCCGCGTCGATGCAGGCGCTCAGGTGCTTCAGGTGCGCCCGGCGCATCGCGTCACGCCGCGCGTCCCCGGCGGCGCCGAGACGCTGGTACTGGCTCACGAGCGCGTCGAGCAGCCGGCAGAGGTCGGCCGCCAGCGCGTCGCGGTCGGAGACGGGCCTGGGGTCACTGGGCTGAGGGGATCGCGCCATGCTGGGGCGGCTCCGGGGGCAGTGTGTCGGTCTGCTTCAGCAGGTCTCGTGCCAAACGATCGACCAGCGGGAAGCGCTGGGCCTGGCTGATGCGCACCGCGATCTCGTCGTCCAGCAGCGGGCCGAACATCTTCTCCCCCGCGCCGGGCGCAAACGGGGCGGCGGCGTTGTTCTGCTCCCGCAGCGCCTTGAGCACCGGCAGCACCAGCGAGGAGGCGACGAACTCCTCCGCGGTCCGGCGCGCCGTCCGCTCAGAGGCCTCCCTCCCCTCCCCCGGTTCCCCCGTCTGGCGGTCGCGCACGCCCGCCAGCACGCGCCCGAAGTCGCGCTC
>DOJA01000264.1:0-159 GCA_003511945.1 Phycisphaerales bacterium
AGACTGAGCAGCGTGAGCGCAAGGGCGGCCCGGGGGCGACGCCGAGGCGCGAGGGATCTTCCGGATCGCACCATGACGGCGCTCCTTGGGGTGGGCGGACCGACCTCTCTCTCACTCGGAGCAGGCCCGCCTCTCTCCTTTCGGCTGGATGGGGGCTCG
>DOJA01000264.1:218-5104 GCA_003511945.1 Phycisphaerales bacterium
AAGAGAGGTCCGGACGGAGGCCGCGGCCCGGGTTCGCTCCGGTGATGCGGCCGCGGGGGGCTGGGCCGCCGGGCGAGCCAATGTACGGTCGTTGTACGGCAGAAGAAGCGCGTCATGGACGAAACCTGAACGCCTCGTCCCGAGTAAGAGTTGGATGGAAGGGACGCACAAGACCCCTCCCTCCTGAGGAACGATCCGCCAATCGATCCCCACACCTCCAGACGCCCCGCGGCCCCCGGCTGCGGGGCGGCTTTCGTTTTGACGAGGACCGCCCGGCTGAGGAGCCCCCGCGATAGTCTCAGGGGGTGGCGACGCTGCTGCTGAAGTCCGAGCCGCGCGAGTACTCCTTTGGCGACCTCGTCCGTGACCGCCGCGCGTGGTGGGAGGGCGTGACCAGCGCCCCCGCGCAGAAGGCCATGCGCGAAGCCCGGGCCGGCGACGAGGCGTTCATCTACCACACCGGCGATGAGCGCCGGATCGTGGGGCTGGCACGGATCATCACCGACCCCGTGCCGGACCCCCGTTTGGACAACCCCAAGGCGGTCATGTTCGAGGTCGCCCCCCTGCGTCCCGCGCGGGCGCCGGTCACGCTGGCGCAGATCAAGGGAGACGAGCGGTTCAAGGAGTTCGCGCTCGTGAAACAGTCGCGGCTCAGCGTCATGGGAGTGCCCCCCGCGCTCGACCGGGCGCTCCGGGAACTCGCGGGGCTGTGAAGTCGAGCGCCGATCGCCGACTGACCGAAGGAATAGGCGTGATGTTCTCCCGCTGTCGTCCGTGCGCTGACCTCGCCCTGGCTGCCATCCTCCTCGGCGCGGCCTGGGGGTGCGCCGCATCGGGCGATCGATCGGGTGAGCCCGACCCCCGTGCGCCGCGCGCGTTCTGGTCCCCGGGCGCGGGCGCCCGTCTTGTGACGCTCGACCGAAGCACGACCTACACCATCGTGCGGCGCGAAGGCGTCGGGCTGATCATCATCGAACAGGGACTGGACGGCGGCGAGTCCTCCGGCCCCGACCGAGCCGTCTGGCTCGTCTCCGTCCCCGTCGACGCGCCGTTCGGGAGACCGATCGACCTTGAGTCTTCGGGCGCCGGCGCGTCGCTGCTCGAGTACCGCAGCGGGCGGGACACCCATGCGCAGACCGCATCGGGGACAGTGACCATCCTGTCACGCAACGCCGACTCGTTGACCGCCCAGGTTGACCTGACCGCTCCGGGCCGCCCCTTTGCCCCCGGCCAGGTTTCGTCCAGTGCGATCGAGTTTGCCGGGCGCCTCGAGATGCCCCGCTACCAGCCCCACATCCCAACTCCGCTCGACCCTGCGGAGCGCTCGGGCGTCGACAGTCTGGTGGCTCCGCCCGCCCGGCGTTGAGGTGCGCTCAGCCGCGCAGACGCTCCATCTGCTCCGAGCCGGTCACCGACTTGATGTCGGGCACCGGCACTTCGTCGTTGAAGTAGTGCAGCACCCAGTCCAGGCCGCCGCTCTCGAAGAGCGAGGCGAAGATCTCGACCGCGTCCGGGCTGTAGCGTGACCCCGCGCCGGCCCGGAGCTCCTCGATGGCGCGCCGGGCGGCCTCGGCGCCCACCGCCGTCCGGTAGGGGCGCACGCTGGTCATCGCGTCGAACGAGTCGATCACCGAGAACAACCTCGGGCCCAGCGGGATCCGGTCGCCCGCCAGCCCGTCGGGGTACCCCTTCCCGTCGATCCGCTCGTGGTGCCACCGGACCAGGTTCAGCAGGATGGGGTCGTCCTCGCCCATGCGGACCAGGCGTTCGTGGCCCAGGGTGGTGTGCGACTTGATGACCCCGAACTCCTCGTCCGTGAGTTTGCCCGGCTTGCGCAGGATCTCGTCGGGGATATCGATCTTGCCCACATCGTGCAGCGCCGCGGCCACCGAGAGCCGCGCGATGACATCCTTCTCAACGCCCAGACTCTCCGCCAGCGCCCGGGTGTACAGCACCACCCGCCAGGTGTGGGCGGCTGTGGACTGGTCCTTCAGCGCGATCGTTCGAACGAGTGCCTCAACGATGTCCGGTGTCATGGGTCAGAACGATGGTAGGGCGCGCGCACCACCAGGACCGACTGGTCGTCGCCAGACCCTCCGAACGCGCGGGCCGCCCGGATGAGACCTTCGCCCATCGCCCGGGCGGGGGCGTCCGCCAGGCGCGCCACTTCCGCAGCCAGCCGGACCAGCCCGAACTGCTCCCCGTCCGGGCGCGACGACTCGATCAGCCCGTCGGTGTACAGCACCAGGGCGTCGCCGGGCGAGATGGTCACGATCTGGGGCGCGAACCGCTCATCGAGTGTGATGCCCAGCGGGAGACTGGCGTTCTCGATCCGCGCCACCCGCTTCTCGGACGCAATCCAGTGCAGGACGGGCAGGTGGCCCGCCAGCCCGACCTCGGCGCGTTGCCCGTCCAGCGACAGGCGCGCCACCGCCAGCGTGACGAACATCTCCGGGCTGGTCAGTTGTGTGACCAGCCGGTTGAGGTCGGTGAGAAAGCCGTCGAGGGGCGGGCCCTCCGGGCGCGTGAGGCGCATGCGCTCGGCGGCCTTGACCATCGCCATCACCACGCCCGCGCCCACGCCGTGGCCGGACACATCCGCCAGCACGAGGTCCACCTGGGATTCGCGCTCGACGATATCGATCAGGTCGCCGCCCATCTCGCTGGAGGGATGACTCACGCCGAAGATCTCCAGGGCGCCGACGCGCCGATCCACCTCGGGCACCAGGGCCGCGTGGAGGCGCTGGGCGACATCGAGCTCGGCGCCAAAGGCGGCGGCCTGGCGCTCCCGGCGCGTGACATACCAGATGATCAGCGTGAAGCCGCAGGAGATGAGCGTCACGCCCATCGTCGCCAGCACGACCCGGCGGACGAACGGGCTGAACGCCGCCCCGACCTCGAACACACCCATGCGGTGCAGGGGGTTGAAGTACAGCGGTCCGGCGATGAACGGCAGCACGCCGACCACGAGGAACAGCCACCACCTGCGCCGGCTGAACATATGGGCCCAGATGAGGGCGTTCATCCCGCTGAACACGCAGCCCGCCGCGCCCGCGAGCCAGCCCCACGGCTCGGCGCCCCCCATGACCATGGCGATGAGCGACCCGAAGCTGGCGAAGACCATGAAGATGCCCGCGTACAGGGGCGCCTCGGAAGCCGCGTGGCGGCCTCGCAGCCCGCGTCGGCGCTGGGCGGGGGTGGGGTTCATCGGAGAGAGAGGGTACCGACCGCCGCTCCCGTCAGTCCGTGCCGCGCAGAGCCGCGGTGCGGATGTAGTCAGAGACGGAGCGGAAGCCGGCGCGACGGGCCTCCAGGTCAATGCGAAGCCGTTCCATGGCGGTCAGGCGGATATTCACTTGCTCGCTTCTTGGCGAAGTGGCGCCTTCCGGAGGCGATTCTCCACGCTCGAGCATGGTCGCGATCGCGCAGATGGTCGCTTCACGGACCGAGTCGATACACGCCTCCTGAGTGCGTCCATCGCCCATGACATAGGGCAACTCGAGCGTCCGCCCGAAGTACCCGCCGGCCTCCTCGCTGGGTTCGACGACATACGAGTAGGTCGATGCGATGCGCCCGGCCTCGGCGAGCACCTCGGGATCGAATGGGCGATCGATCGCCTTTGACGGGGCTCTACGCCTTGCCCCCGCGGCCTTCTTTGAGCGCCTTGTCGATCTGCCGTTGGTAGACACGCTTGATCTTTCCGTTGTGGACCGGAATGGAGATCGGCTTGTCTCCCGCCCGGATGAAGATGTGGTGCGAGCCACTCACCCGCGCCAGCTTGTATCCCGCCTCGTCCAGCCGCCGCCTCTCTTCGCGGAACGGCACAGTGTCGGACATTGGACCTCCGAACTGCATGCGTTGCCGCGAGAGGCCTCGCCTCATCGCAATCCGCACGCAGCCCCGAGGTCTTCCATCCCGCCTTGGAAGATCCAGCGGAGCAATGTTGCCAAACTGGAACTACAAAGCACACCGATACGGGGCGGTGTGTGTCCTCGCCCCCTGATGGGGGCTCCCATCAGCCGGTGGCCGAGGTCACCGGCTGACAAGGACAGCATAGCCCCCGCTATACACCGGTCAAGCGTCCGTCCGCGCCCCCTCGATCAACCCCCGAACCCGCTCGTACGCCTCCCGCGCCGGCCCCACAAGCTCCTCCACCTGCAGGTCCGCGTGGTAGGAGGACCGGACCAGCGCCCCGCTCTCCACCACCGCGAAGCCCCGCGCGAGACCCTCCGCCCGGAACGCCTCGAACCGCTCCGGGGTCACCCAGCGGTCGATCGGCAGGTGGTTCCGCGTCGGCTGGAGGTACTGGCCGATCGTCAGGATGTCCGCTGACGCCCGGGCCTGAACCTCGTCCATCAGGGCCAGCACCTCGTCGTCGCGCTCGCCGATGCCCACCATGATGCCCGTCTTGGTCACCAGACCGGCGTCCTTGCAGCGCCGGAGCAGCTCGACCGAGCGGTCGAACTTCGCGCTGGGGCGCACCGCGGGGTACATCCGGCGCACCGTTTCCAGGTTGTGATTGAGGATCTCCGGGCGGGCGTCGATCACCTGCTGGAGGGCGCCCCAGTTCCCCTCGAAATCGGGGATGAGCACCTCGATCGAGAGCCCGGGGCAGGCCTCGTGGGCGCGCCGGATCGTCTCGGCCCACAGGGCGGCCCCGCCATCAGGGAGTTCGTCGCGGTTGACGCTGGTGATGACGATGTGCCGCAGCCCGCCCCCTTCGGTCATCAGGCGGAGGGCCTCGGCGGTGCGCCGGGGTTCATCGAGGTCGAGCGAAGGGGGGCGCCCGGTCTTGACATTGCAGAACCCGCACGCGCGGGTGCAGGTGTCGCCCAGGATCATGAACGTGGCGTGTTTTTTCTCCCAGCACTCGCCGATGTTCGGGC
>DOJA01000289.1:0-1264 GCA_003511945.1 Phycisphaerales bacterium
GGGGTGACCCTGACGGACGAGTCGTACCTGCTGGCCGACATCGCTTCGCGTCAGCTCCGCGTCCGCCCGGAGTCCGCGCTGCCCGAGGTGGTCGTGGGTGCGCAGTTGCCCCCGACGGGCGAGAGCGTCGCGGGCTTCCTGAAGGAAGGCGGCCTCGCGGCTCGGCAGTTGCCCAATGGCGGCGTCGAGGCGTGGTACCTCTTCGGCGGCGTCGTGGGCGGCAACCCGCCCGTGCAGTCGTTCAACGAGCTCTACCGCGCGACCTTCCCGTCGAACCTCGCGGGCGAGCCGCAGTGGGCGCTCGTGCGTGACTTCAGCGCGGGCGGGCAGAGCGAGGCGGAGTTCAACTCGCTGTACTTCCACGGGCTGGCGTGGTTCGATGTGGGCGACGGGTTCCCGCTGTACGCCTCGTTCGAGGGCGTGAGCGGGGGCGATGCCACGACCGCATCGCGCCTGATGGCGATCTCGCCCACGACCGGCCAGACGAGGGACATCATGGACTTCACGGTCCCGCTCGAGGGCGGCCTCGCGTCGTCGCACGAGCGCGGGTCGGTGTTCGTCGTGGCGGACGCGGGGCTGCAGTCGCGTGACGCCTCGGTGCTGGAGTTCGACCCCCGGAACAACTATCTCAAGAACGCGTGGACGAGCAGCAGCGGCGCGCTGGGCGCTGCTCCCGAGACACAGTTCGGCTCGGGCACGGACGCGTCGTTCCTGAACAATGTGTTCCAGACCGAGGGGCTGTCGTTCGCCAAAGGCAAGCTGACGCTGGCGGGGCGCACCGTCGATTCGCAGGCGCAGCTGGCCTCGGCGCTGGTGACCTTCAACCCGAGCGCCACCGGCTCGGCCGGCTCGCCCCGCGTCGAGCGCGTCGAGCGGACGGCGGGGCAGGTGGTCGGGCTGTCCGAGGTCACGAGCGGCTCCCCGGCGCCGGCAAGCGTGCTGGCCAACCCGGCGGGCGGCGTCGACACGACCTCGATCAACACGCTGTTCGCCCAGCTGGCCTACAGCCAGCAGGCGCTGGACTCGGGGTTCGTCCGCGAGGTCTTCTCCCGTCACTTCTTCGACACCTCGATCGACCCCGCGGGGTGCGCCGCGAGCACGCTCGCCCAGCGCATCCCGGATGTGCTGCAGCAGTTCGTCAACACGCAGGCGGGCATCGGTCGGGCGGCGTTCGAGCTGCGCCATGTCAGCGGGCAGCCGATCGCGCCGAATCACCCGTGCTTCCCGGCGGACTTCGCCGCCCGGACCCCCCCCCGGAACCCCG
>DOJA01000289.1:1318-2527 GCA_003511945.1 Phycisphaerales bacterium
CCCCGGAACCCCCCCCGGAACCCCGGCGCGGCGCATAACTGATCGGCATCAGAGGTCGATCAGGGCCGCCAGACGCGCGGCGAGCCGTGCGTTGTTGAGCACCAGCGCGACATTCGCGCGCAGGGTGCGTCCCTCGGAAAGGTTGTGGATGCGCCCAAGAAGAAATGGGGTCAGCGCCCGGCCGATGACGCCGGCGTCGGCGGCCTCGCGCTCGGCGGTCGACAGCCACTGGCGCCACTGGGCCTCGGGAATCTCGTCGCCCTCGGGGATCGGGTTCGCAACGACCACGCCCCGCCCGCTGCGGGCCAGCTCGAAGGAGAGGAAACGCGCCAGGTCCGGCTCGTCGTCGAAACGAGCGTCGACGGGGGCGACCGGGCGAGCCGCGCGACGCTGGTAGAAGGCGGGGAAGTCGCTCGTGCGGAAGCCGACGACGGGCACGCCCAGCGCTTCCAGGGCCTCGCGGGTGGAGGGGATGTCCAGGAGAGACTTTACGCCGCTCGTGACGACAGCGAGGGGGAAGCGGGCGAGGGCGCCCAGGTCGCTGCTGATGTCGAATCGAGCGATGCCCGGCGGGTGGACGCCCCCGAGCCCTCCCGTGGCGAAGACGCGGACCCCGACGGCGGCGGCGAGTTCCATGGTGGCGCTCATCGTCGTGGCGCCGTGGGCGCGGGCGTGGACGAGCGCGCCGAGGTTGGCGCTGTTGGCCTTCGCGACCGATGGGGCGCGGAGGAGGGTGTCCAGCTCGGCGCCGGTCATCCCCACCGTGGGAACGCCCGCGACGACGCCCACCACGGCGGGGTGGGCGCCGTTCGCGCGGACGGCCTCGTCGAGCTCGCGGGCGAGCGACGGGGCGGCGTCCTTGGGCACGCCGTGAAGGAGCAGGGTGGTTTCGAGAGCGACCGCGGGGCGCGTGACTCGTCGGACCAGTGGGAGTCCTCGGCTGGACATGTCGCAGGGAGGGTACCCAGGCGAGCGGTGGGGGGGAGGTGGGCGGCGGGGCGGAGGGACGGCCGGGGTAGCACGGGACGCGTGGGGGGTAGACTCTCGCACGCGGTCGGCCTGCGCCGGCGCGCGGGCGCGTAGCTCAATGGCCAGAGCATTCGCCTTACACGCGAAGGGTTCCCGGTTCGACCCCGGGCGCGCCCATTGGAGGACTTCGTCCGCCGCGGCGGACAAGTCGAGGATTGGTAGAGCGCCGGGCGAGTGAAT
>DOJA01000289.1:2697-3060 GCA_003511945.1 Phycisphaerales bacterium
TCGCCCGCCTTGGGAGGCAGGACCAGCCGATCCAGCTTGTTGGAGTCTCGGTATCCGGACGGCGGCGGACCCCCAGCGGTTCGGCCGTTCCGCTACGCTTCAACTGAGACCGCTCTCGGGGTGTCGACAGGGGTGAGGACGACTCGGTGATGGGCGCGGCGCTGGACGCGGTGTACCTGCTCGTCGCCGGGGCGACGGCCCCGTGGTGGCTGCGCAAGGCACGCGGCGGGTGGCGGGAGCGGTTCGGTCGGACTGAGGCCTTGCCCGCGCCTGTGCGCCCGCGCCTGCTGCTGCACGCAGTGTCGGTGGGAGAAGTGAACCTGATCCGGCCGCTCGTCGCTTCGCTGAGCGGGGCGTTCGAGG
>DOJA01000289.1:3179-3427 GCA_003511945.1 Phycisphaerales bacterium
GGTTCGGTTCCCGCTGGACGCATCGTGGAGTGTGCGCCGCTTCCTGGACGCGGTCCGTCCGGACGGGGTGGCGCTGGTGGAACTCGAGTTGTGGCCCAACTTCGTGCGTGCCTGCGGGGCGCGGGGCATCCCGGTGGCGGTGGTGAACGGGCGGCTGAGCGCGAGGTCGTTCCGGCGCTACCACGCGGGGCGCGCGTTCGTGGGTCGGTACTTCCAGCGCCTGGCCTTCGCGGCGGTGCAGGACGAGG
>DOJA01000288.1:0-18102 GCA_003511945.1 Phycisphaerales bacterium
GGGTCGGCGGGGCGCGGGCGGGCTGATGATCGCCTCAGAACTCGAGGACCTCGCCCACGCGCAGCGGGCGGATGTCGGTCGAGCGCGGGTCGAAGTCGTCGATGATGTGGGTCACGCGCATCTTGCGTCGGACCGGGTCGGGCAGGGCGTTGAGGAGTTCGACCTGGGTGTGCGCGGGGCCGATGTTGGCCTCGTGGACGATGACGCTCGCGCCGCTGAGCCAGTCGATGTGCGCCTGCTCGAACACGGTGTCGCCCGACCAGCCCAGTGTCGAGCGTCCGTCGGAGATCATGAGCCCGATGGTCGGGATCGGGTGAATGGTGTACCGGCACTGCACGGTCAGCCCGGCGATCGTCGCGGGGCGCCCGGGGGTGATGATGGAGGACTGGAAATAATCATCCAGCGTGGACGGGCGTCCGCCGGCGTGGAGCGGGGCGTCCATCGCGGGCGCGAGCCGCTCCCAGACCCGCGCGGCGGCGGCGGGGTGGGTGTGCAGGCGCGGGAGGCGTTCGTTGCGGCGCTGAAGGCGAGACACGAGACGCGCGAAGCCGAAGGACTCCAGCCCGTTGCAGTGATCGCCGTGGAGATGGGTGATCAGGATGTCGTCGATGCGGTCGGTGTCGAGCTTCCAGCCCGTCGAGCGCGAGGCCTCGGAGAGCGCCCGGTGGATCAGGTCGGGGCAGTCGATCAGGAGGTAGCCCGCTGGCCCCTCGACGACGGCGGAAGTGCCGAAGCCGCGTTCGGTGAACGCGTCGCCGACGCCGAGGATGAGCACGCGCATGAACGACTCCGCCGGGCGGGGGATCCGTGGGCGCCCCCATGGTAGCGGGGGGCGCCTCAGTCGGCCCCGACGCGGGGCCGGGCCTCGAGGACCACCGGGATCTTCTCTGTCTTGTCGTCTCGGAGCACCGTCAGCACGGCGCGGTCGCCGGGGGTGAACCGCTTCAACGCGGCCCGGAGGTCAAAGAAGTTGTTCACGGGCTGGTCTTCGACCGCGAGGATGATGTCGCCGGGGACGAGTTGCTGGTACCGCCCGCGCTGGCGGATGACCGAGCCGCGCAGGCCCGCGCGATCGGCCGGGCTGCCTTCGGCCACGGTGTGGACCAGTACGCCGCGGCGGATCCCAAGGCGGCGCTCCAGCGTCGGCTCGGCCCGCCCGATGCCCAGCGCCACCGTGGGCGCGGAGGAGGGGTCGAGGAGCTCCGACACGACCTCATTAACGATGTCCACCGGCACCGCAAAGCCGATCCCCGCGGACGCGCCGGAGGGGCTGTGGATGGCGGTGTTGACCCCGATCAGGCGCCCGGCGGAGTCGAGGAGGGGTCCGCCCGAGTTGCCGGGATTGATGGCCGCGTCGGTCTGGATGCAGTTGGAGATGTCCTTGCCCGAGATCGAGGTGATCGTGCGCCCCAGCGCGCTGACGATCCCCGTGGTGAGCGTCTGGTCGAGGCCGAACGGGTTGCCGATGGCGGCGACGCGCTGACCCACCTGAAGGTCCGCGGAGACCCCGATCGGGATCGGGCGGAGCCGGTCCGCCGGTGCGTCGATCCGCAGCACCGCCAGATCGTGATCGGGGGAGGCGCCCACGAAGCGGGCCTCCCACACCGAGCCGTCGTCCAGGATCACCTGCGCGGCCCCGCCCGTGTCGAGCGCGGGCTCGACGACATGGAAGTTGGTGACGATGTGTCCCTGGTCATCCCAGATGAAGCCGGACCCGGTCCCGCGGACGGTGTCAAGATCGACGCGGAAGTGTGTCCGCCTGCGCTGGACGACGACCTCGGTGGAAATGTACGCCACCGAGCGGCTGGCCTCCTTGAAGAGGTTGATGTCCGCCTGCTCCGCCGGCTCCAGCGGGCCGCGGGGGGTCACCGCGCGGGGCTGCGCGAGGCCGGGACCAGCGAAGGCGAGCACCAGGACCCCGACGGCTGCGGACCGAATCGGGCTGACGCGCGAGCGGGGGGTCGATGCGACGAGGGTCGGCACTGGTGGGTTGTGTGGGCAGCGGGTCACTGGGATCGCTCCGTAGATGACTCGATCCGGATTGCCGGCGCGTGCGCGAGCCGGGGCCGGTTGGCCGGGATCGTGAACTTTCCTTAGCGCAAACTGAGCGCACTTCATACTCGGTGTTGACGGTCACCTTACAGCATGGAGCCATCCTTCCTCCCGTTCGGTCACGGTGGCCGGTCGGGTCGGGGTTCCTCCGGGTTTCATCCGGGGGGTGGCGGTTCGAACACGGAGTTGGATTCTATGACGCAGCGGACGCGGCGGACCGGATTTACCCTCATCGAACTGCTCGTCGTCGTCGCGATCATCGCGATCTTGATCGGCGTCCTCTTGCCCGCGCTGGGCCGTGCCCGCGTGGCCGCTCAGCAGATCCAGGCCGCCAGCAACGGTCGATCGGTTGCTCAGGGCATCGCGACCTACACCGGCTCCAATGAGTTCTATCCGCCGTCGTATGTCTACGGCTCGTCCACTTCGGGGCTCTCGTGGCGGTTCGATCAGCAGCAGGCCACCAACCCCAACCCGTCGAACGGCTATGTGCACTGGTCATACGCGCTGTTCGACGGCACCGAGACCGCGGCCGACTCCTTCAAGAACCCGAAGGTGCTCAATGGCGGGGCGCCCGCGACCAATCCTGGCAAGAACATCGACGACTGGGAGCCGTGGCAGAAGAACGACCTGGGAGGCGGACCCGGATCGGAAGATCCGAACGACCGTCAGGTCAAGCGCTGCGGCTTTGCGGGAAACGGCGCCATCTTCCCCCGCAACAAGTTCTCAGAGTCCGGCGGGATCCGCTTCAATCAGCTGGTGAAGGCGACGCAGGTCGGCAACCCCGCGAACACGATTCTGGTCGCGGAGTGGTCCGACGCGAACGGGTGGAAGTCGCTCGAGGGAACCGGAAACCTGGTCAAGAGCCATCGCCCCGTGATGCCATTCCTGGGCCGCTCCGCGGGGCGGGATGTGTACGGAGAGATCGATCGTCCGGGAGTCGCAAATTTCAAGTACCCGGCGAAGTCGGCGATCCGCTCGGACGCCGCCATCTCGTCGGCGGTCGGCCTCATCGAGGACAACCTCTCGGAGTTGAACGCGATCGGTCGTCACTGGCCGGGGGGAAAGTCGAACTTCGCCTTCGCTGACGGGCATGTGGACACCAAGACCGTGCTCGAGACGGTCGAGGAGCGCCTCTGGGGCGACAAGGTCTGGAGTCTCACGGGTCAGAGCACGAAGGTGCTGGTCGAGCCGAAGACGAACAATAACTGATTCATCACTCCCCGGGCCGGTTCGGTCCGGGGTGATGTGTTGTCGGGGAAGGGTGAAAGACAGGTCGTGAGTGCCCTGCTTCGGAGTGCGCGATCACCGCGCCCCGAGGGCGGCACAGAACCGGGTCGGTGAGTCCGCGGGGTGCGTGCCCCGCTTCAGAGTTCGGTCGAGAACCTCGAATCGAGAGAGATCAACCATGCAGAACCGCAAGAATGCTCTCCTGGTCCTCGCGGCGTGCGGCGCCGCGATCGGGATCCAGGGCGCGGCGAACGCTCAGCCGTTCGTCGTCAATATCTCCGGCGCGACGCTCCTCCAGAACACCATCCGCGTCGACCCCGCCACCACCAACGACTTCATCGACGCCAACAACAACGGCTCCTTCGGCCCCAGCACCGGACCGGCTGCCCCGGAGCAGCTCTCGCCCGGCCCGTACGATGTCGGCCTGGCCGGCTTCCCCGCCGACACCTGGTGGGCGGTCCAGTACCGCTCCGTCGGTTCCGTGAACGGCGTGCAGGAGCTCTTCGACTGGGGCGCGCCCAACTGGGCGGTCGGCCCCGAGAGCGATGAGGAGCTCCCCACCGAGGATGCCACCGACGGCGCGTTCCAGAACCGGACCGTGTATGTCCAGCCCTCGAACCCAGGCCCCCAGGGGCCGATCGGCTCGATCTTCCTCCTGGCCAACCCCGGCGCGGCCCCGACCCGGTCGTTCCAGACCACTGTCGGCGGCGACCTCGCTTACGAGGCCACTCGCACCAACGCCGCGAACACCGGAATCCAGATCGACATCGCCGTCACCGATGTCCCGATCCGCTGGGCGGTCCGCGTTCCAGTGGCGCCCCGCGGCCAGAGTGTGGACGCCGACTTTGACCGCAACCCCGGCCTCATCGGCTACGGCAGCAACCCCCGCACCACAGTCAACAAGGACGGCACTCCGAACGGCTTCGACCATCTGCTGGCCAACTTGGGTGTTCGTAACCTCAACCTGCCCCCGAACGACGACTCCAACACCATCTTTGATTACTATGTCGCCTGGGCGCCCATCGCGCCGATCACCAACTTCGGCACGGGCATGCAGAACATCGCCATGTCCAACCTCCGTCACCTCTTCGTGACGGGGCGTCTGAACACCGGTGAGAACCTGATGGCCGTCACCCGGGACTCCGGCTCGGGCACCCGCAACGGGTTCAATAACACCACCGACACCGATCCTTCCTGGGGCGTCGGCGAGAATGTCGGCGGGTTCGCCAACAGCACCCCGGACACCCTGGCCGGCCCTTCGTTCATCCCCGGCCAGAAGGGCGGAGGATCGGCTCTGGAAGCCACGACTCGCAACACCCGCCTCGGCATCGGCTACGCCGGCCCCGAGCGCGGCAACGGCTCGTGGCTCACCGGTGGCCAGCTCGAGTTCCTCGCCGTCAAGAACGACCTCCATCCCGACTCGACCGGCGCGGCCCAGTTCGTCCGCCCCGAACTCTCCAACATCATCTTCAACGCCAGCCCCGACACCTCCTTCCGCATCGGCGGCCCCGGCTCCTTCGGATCGATCGGCGACGCCAACGCCGAGCCCATCTCTGAGGGTGGTCTGAACAACGGCAACACCCCGATGGCCAACCCCTACGCCGCTCAGTACCTCAACAACATTCTTCGCTCGATCGAGGCCTTCACTGCGGTCCCCGGCGGCTCATCGAACTTCTTCATGCCCGCTGAACAGATCGCCACCCGCATCATCCTTCCCACCGGGCTGAACAGCTCGGCCAGTCTGACCGACCCCATGTCCTGGAGCAGCACGCCCCCCAACATGGGCGTTCAGACCGCGATCCAGGGCATCAGCGTGCTGGGCGACACCTTCCACGCCACCATCGTCGGCGCCAACCCCCGCAACGCCAACAACCCCTACGAGGGCTTCGGCTACAGCGTCAAGGGGCGCCCCAATCTCAACGGCACCACGGTCATCGAGACCGACAGCCGCGCGGGCAAGGCCTCGACCCGCCAGCAGAATGTCACCTACTCCGACGGTGTCAGCGGCACAACCCAGACTTACATCTATCAGGACGGCACCACGGTCGCCTACAACGCCAACCTGGCTCTCCGCAACCTCGTCGCCGGTGACTTCAGCGGCAACGGCGTCCGCGACATCAACGACGCTGCCGAGATGCTCAAGGCCTGGCGCCAGCGCAATGGCGGGCCGGCCTGGGTCGCTCCTGCCGGCAATGGCGCTCTGGCCACCCTGGGCAACACGGTCGGCCAGGGCCTCGCCGACGCCGACGGCTACGGCAGCGGCCGCGCCTGCATCGAGCTCCTCGGTGACTTCAACAACGACGGCAACTTCGGGCGCATCTGGAACGGCGTCTCCTTCGTCGCCGACACCTCCGATGTCCGCTACTGGGCCGACGGCCTGGCCATGCTGAACGGCGCGCTCAATCGCTGCGAGGGCTTCAAGAGGATCGACACCGAGTGGAACACCCTGCTCGGCGTGACCGACGCCAACGGCTTCTTCGACACCTCCCTCGCCCACGGCACCTACAGCCCCGGCGACGCGGTGGCCGATGTCGCCGGCGCCATCGGCGCCACCCCCGGCTTCGCCCCCGTCGGTCACGACGGCTCGGTCGACGCCGACGACATCGACTATGTCTACGCCCAGTTCAAGCAGAACGCCCGCGTCTCGGACGGCGCCCTCAACTGGGCCGTCACCACCGAGGCCATCGGCGGCGACCTCTCCTGCGACATCAACGGCGACCTCATCATCGATCAGGCCGACATCACCAAGATCCTCACCATCCTCGAGACGACCCTCGGCGATGTCAACCTCGACGGCACCGTCGACAGCGTGGACGCGGGCATCGCCCAGGCCAATCTCGGCAATCCCGGCGGATGGGCCGACGGCGATGTCAACGGGGACGGCACCGTCACCCAGGCCGACATCGACCTCATCAACCCCCCCTTCGTCTGCTGCGTCGGCAACGCCGACGGCAACAATGTCGTGGACTTCGACGACATCACCACCATCCTGTCCAACTGGCTCGAGGGCAACGGCCCCAGCTCGCCCAACCAGGACGGTGACGCCAACTGCGACGGCGATGTCGACTTCGACGACATCACCGATGTCCTGTCCAACTGGCTTGACACCTGCCCCTGAGCCGTCTGAGCTGACAACCTGAAGAGAGAGATCGGCGACGATCTGCTGTGGAACGCCGCGGGCCGAAACGGTCCGCGGCGTTCTTTTCTGCGCCCCGGACGCAGGGCAATCGTCGGCGCGACTGGCCTACTCCGTGAGCAGTTCGATCGAGGCGACGGTCACATCGTCCGCGAAGCCGCCCGACGGGGCGAAGCGCGTCAGGGCCTCCAGGAGGCGCTCCGCGTCCGGCTTCGCGGGCGTCGCGGGGCCGGCGACCGCTTCCGCGGCCCGGATGGCCTGGAACATCTCGCCCTCGGCGTTGCGCTGCTCGGCCACGCCGTCGCTGTAGAGCACGATCCGGTCGCCGGGGTTGATGGTGATCGTCTCGGACACGAACTGCTGGTCCGGCACCACTCCCAGGGGCATGGCGCCCTCGCAGACGATCGGTTCCGCGCGCGCACCGGCGCGGGCGAGCAGGGCGTAGCCGTGCCCGGCGTCGATGTAGCTCACCTTCCCATCGCGGGGCTCCAGCAGCCCCATCCACATCGTGGCGAACTCGCTGGGGTGGGCCCGCTGCGCGACATACCGGTTCAGGTTGTCGGCCAGGCGCTCGATGTCGATCCGACCGGCGGAGAACTCGCCGTGGATGAACGACAGGATCGACGCCATCAGCAGCCCCGGCCCGGCGCCCTTCCCCGCGACATCCCCGATCACGAACGCGACTCGTTCATCCGCCAGCGGCGCCACCGTGACAAAGTCCCCCGCGACGAAGCGCCCGGGCACGGCCCGGATCGCGTAGCGCACGCGCCCGTGAGCGCCCTCGGGAGCGGGCAGCAGGCGGGTCTGCACATCCCGGGCGGCGTTCAGTTCCCGCACCAGGTCACCCTGGCGTCGCTCCAGCTCGGTCCGCCTGAGCCCTCCGAACGCCAGGGCGCAGAGCCGCGCCACCGCGGAGGCGAAGGTCGTCGAGTCCTCGTGCGCCGCCGACTCGCGCCCCCGCGCGTCGAGGTAGAGCACCGCGTCCACGGTTCCCCCGATGGTCACGGGCACCCCGATCGCCGCCCGCAGGCCCAGGTTGACCGCCGAGACCGCCCCAGCGAGGTCCGGCAGCCGGTCCAGCGAAGCCACCTGCCCGCTGCACGCGGCCCGCAGGAGCGATCGGCTGATCGTCGGGGTCTCCCCGGCCTCACAGCCGGCGCTGCCCAGGATCTCGAACTCCCCCTCGTTTGTTCCCGGGCGGAGGAGGATCGCCCGCGGCAGCCCCGTTCCCCGGGTCAGCACCTCGCACACGGTGTTCGCCAGGTCGCCCTCGTCGGTCACATTCGAAAAGGTCTCAGCGGCGTCCAGCAGCAGCGCCAGGCGCATGCTGTCGAGCGACACCTGCGGCGCGACCGGGAACGAGCGCACGGTGGCGTTGGTTTCCGCCCGGTCGTCGGAGGTGGAGAGCCGCCGATCGCGCCCGGTGCGCCCCGCGACCACGAAGACGCACGGGCCGAACGCGATCGAATCGCCCGGGGTGATCTCCGTGGTGACCTCGGGGGTCAGGCGGACGCCGTTGACGAAGGTCCCGTGGCGGCTGCCGCGGTCGACGACGACCCAGCGCCCGCCCCGGAAGTCGATGAGCGCATGCTCGCGGGAGACGCTCGGATCGGCCACCCGGACGGGACAGGAGGAGGCGCGTCCGACGACCGCGGGCGTCTGTTCCGCGGGCAGGGTGAGGTCCGGTTGCCCCGGCTGCGAGCGCGCCCGCAGCCCCAGCACCACGGGTGGCGCGTCCAGGATCCTCGATGCCGGATGGGTGAGCGGGCGGGGCTCCACGGGGCGGTATCGTACGGGCTCCGGCCCGCCAGGGGCCGCCCGGCACCCGCGATGACGATCCGACGCACGCCCGGAGACTTCTTGGTTGAGGAACGCCCCGGGGCGCGGTTCCTTGCGCGTCTCTCGTCCGACCGGGGCGCCCACGCCGTATGGCGCCTGACCAAGGAGTCGCTCACCACCCCCGCAGCGGTCGAGGGGTTGGCCCGCGCTTTGGGCGTCCGCCCCGGGGTTGTGGGCTACGCGGGGCTGAAGGACAAGCACGCGCGGACCTCCCAGCTGGTCAGCGTGCCCGCTCCGGAACTGCGCGGGCCGGCGGGCGCGCCCCCCCGCCTGGAAGCGCGCGGCTGGAGCGCCGAGTTCCTCGGATGGTCGCCCGAGCCGGTGGGCGGTGGGGGGGCGGCATCGATGGAGGGCAACCGCTTCACCATCATTGTGCGCGGGCTGACCGCGGCCCGCGCCCGCGAGATGGACCGGCGCGCCGCCCTGCTGCGCTCGGGCGCGAATGGCTCGCTCGTGGTGCTGAACTACTTCGGCGCCCAACGGTTCGGGTCCGCCCGGCACGGGAAGGGCTTCGCCGGCCGACGCCTGATCGAGGGCGACTTCGAGGGCGCCCTGCGCCTGCTCATCGCCACGCCGGCGCGGAAGGACTCGGGCAAGCTCCGCGCGCTGACCCGGGCGTGCGCTGCCAAGTGGGGGAGGTGGGACGAGCTCGCCCGCGAGTTGCCCCGGCTCCCCGAGCGCCGCGCCGTGGAGGCGCTCGCCACCGGCGCGTCGTTCAAGGGGGCCTTCGGCACGCTGCCGCAGATCACGCAGACGATGGCGGTCGAGGCGTATCAGTCTCATCTATGGAACGAGACCGCCCGCGCCTGCGCCGCCGCCATCGTCGCGCAGGATCAACTCCTTCGTTCGGACGACGAGTTCGGCGCCATGCTCTTCCCACCCGCGGCGGCCATCGATCCAGATTGGCGGGCGGTGGTCGTTCCCCTGCTCGCCCGCGGCTCCGTGCTCGCGCCCCCCTGGGCTGAAGCCGCCGATCGGGCGCTGGAATCCGAGGGCATCCGCGTCGACGACCTGCGCATCCCCGGGCTCAGGCGCCCGTTCTTTGGCGAGGCCCTTCGTCCGTTGTTCGTCGAGGCCTCCTCGTTCGAGATGTCCACGCCCGTCCCTGACGGTGCCGATGGCGCCGGGCGCTCCCGCCCGCTGGTGCGCACCGTTCGGTTCGATCTGCCCCGCGGCTCGTACGCCACGGTCGTCCTCCGCGCCCTGGGGGAGTAGGCCCCGGCCGGGCGTGACCCACAGGTCCGAGAGCCCCTGGTCCGGTAGCGCGGGGCACGCCTCAGGGGCGGTCCCCATTCCCCGGTGAACGCCGGATCGAAGTGGATCGTCCCGTCGCACTCACCGATTGACGCGACTGTCGATGGCGTGCGCGCCGGCGGCATGACCGCGCCACCAGAGAAGAGGAGCGCCATGAGCGACCACAAGCCGGGGTCCGATGGGAACAGCGGCGCCCCCGACACCCCCCCGCGCCGTCGTCTGCGCGTCGATTCGCTGGAAGAGCGCATTCTGATGTCCGCGTCCTGGGCCGATGCCGACGCCGCCACGCAGAACGACGCGGGCGCCGGCCCCGAAGCCAGCGATCCGGCCCCGACCGATACAGATCCCCTCTCCGACCCCGCCCCCGCCCCGCCGCCGCCGGCCGACCCGCTGCGCGACGACGCCACCATCAGCACCGGGCGCCTGACGCTGACCGCGGACATGGAGGTTGACGACCTGACCGTCACGAGGATCGAGCGCCTCGACGGGGCGAACATCCTGGTCACCGGCGACATCACGACCACCGACACCTCGATGAGCGGGACCGGGGCCTTCGTGCTGGACGGCGCGGGCGATCAGACCATCGGGGCCAACGGCGGCAGCGGCGAACTGCACCGGCTCGTCATCGAGAAGGACAGCGGCTCGGTGACGATCGAGGACCGTCTGGAGATCTCCGCGGCCTACGACGACGGCGGCTTCGCGGTCGACGCGACGAACGCGACGGTGGAGTTCCAGGGCAGCCCCACGATCACCGCCGGAGCGACGGCGTTCGGCGATGTCGTCCTCGACGCGTCGCGGGTGACGCTGACGGAAGACCTGTACATCCAGGGGGACCTCACCGTCGAGCGCCTCACGCAGCTCAACGGGGGCACCATTCATGTCGCCGGGGAGGTCACCGTCCTCGATGGCAACTACTCGGGCACGACTCGGATCCTGGCGTGGGAGCCGGAACCGCTCGGCCCGATGGTCGCGCTCAGTCCGTCCGACGCCTCGGGCGTCGCGGGCCAACCGGTGGAGTTGGACCTGGGGCTCAGCGTCGATGGCACGCGGGCGCCGGACGCCGTCATCACCCTGAGCGGCGTGCCCGAGGGCGCGACGCTGAGCGCAGGACAGCCCCTGGGGAACGGAGTGTGGGCGCTCGTGCCTGCGGACGCCCAAGGGCTCACCATCACACCCCCCGAGGGGTTCAGCGGGGAACTGGAACTCCGAGTCAACGCCCACACGGGGGCCGCGCTCTCGTTCACTCAGGACGGGATTCTTTCCCACGGCGGGGCGGGGCAAGATCTGTCCGGTTCGGCGAGCGTCCTGCCCGGAGGGGCCGGCGTGGAACTCTCCGGCAACAACTGGAAGGCGGTTGACTTCCAATACACCGTCACCCGCAACACGGTGCTCGAGTTCGAGTTCCGCACCGACCGGATCGGAGAGATCCACGGCATCGGATTCGACACCGACGACTCCCTGACCGAGGGGCGCTTCTTCAAGGTCGCCGGGACTCAGCAGTACGCCACCAGCGCCGGGCCGGGCCAGGACCTGGGCGACGGCTGGACGCGATACACCGTCGATGTCGGCGCGCACTTCCGGGGCGACATGAGCCGCCTGGTGCTCGCGAACGACATGGACGCCGGGACCATGGACGCTCACAGCGCGTTCCGCAATGTCTCCGTGCGTGAGTCCTACGAGAAGGCGCCGGAGTCGGTCTCGTCGGTCGTTCGAGTCTCGTTCGAGGCCGCCCCCGCCCCCGCCCCCGTTCCCGCGCCGGCGCCGGAGCCGGAGTCCGTCGATCCGATCCCGCAACCGGAGGCCGAAGCGCCGGCTCCGACCATGGACCCCGAAGTCCCGGCGGACCCGAACATGCAGGCCTCGGCCGAGCCGGTCGTCATCGCGCCCGGTTCAGACCCGGCAGCGCCTGATCCCGCGCCCGTGACGGATCCGGCGCCGACCGGACCCGATGCGTCGGCGCCCGCCGATCCGTCCCCGCCGACTGTCGCCGCGTCGGACCGACAGGCCGCGCCGACGGACTTGGCCCCGCCGGTCGATGCGGGCTCTTCGGTGCCACCCATCGATCCCGCTCCGACGCCGGACGCGACGACGCCCACGGATGCTCAACCAACCGATGGACCGGTTCCGCCGGTGTCTGTCCACAACGCGCCCCCCGTGGCGGATGCATCCGGGCCAAGTGCGCCACTCGCGCATGCCGAGACGGCCGCCACGCCCTCGGCATCGGATGCCGTCCCCGCTCCGCAGCACCGGCCTGAGTTGGCGACCTCACCTGCAGGGCTTGACTCGCCGGAGGCGGAATCTCCCGTCGTCGCTGATTCCAACCACACCGCCGACGCCATCGCACCAGCGGACGCGGGTCCTCCCGCTGCGCCGCCCGCGAACCCGTACGGCGGCGTTGAGTGGACCGGCCAAGAGGAACTGGCCCTCATCGACGCTCGAGCAGAGATTGACGGGCTAGTTGAGCATGTGCAGGGCGCGCTCATTCAGGACACGGATAGCGAGCCCGGGGCGGACGCGAGCGACGACGCCGAAGACAGGGGCGGCGATCTCGCTTCGGTCCTGGCCCGATCGGTGCTCGAGCGCGCGGAACTGACCCCGCACGAGCCGGTGCCCCCGTCCGTGGAAGTCGACTGGTCACGCCCGGTTGATGAGCGCCGTGAGCGGAGTCCGTCAGGGGCGCGGGTCGATCGCGTGGAACCCGAACAGGCCGCCGCGGCGGAGCGCAGGGCGACTCCCGGCGAGCGCGGAGCATCACAGCACGAAGCCGAGGCCGCGGTCGCGCAGAGCGGGTCCATGCTGGCCAGGGTGTGGTCGCTCGTGCGTGGCCTGGGCGGGCTGCGGAGCGACGATGAGCAGCACAAGGAGTCGCGTCGATGATCCGGGAGCGTCACGCGCAGGAGTCGGCAGGGGCGGACGCTGAGTCGCTTGCTCTGCTGAAGGAGATGGAGCGGAGCACACCCGAGGCCCTCAAGCAGGCCCGCGCGCACGCTCGGCTGGACATCCGGGCCAAGGTCTTCGTTCAGCCGGGGGACATGAGCCGCCGGCGCGACATGAAGCTCCAGGGCACGCTCGGGAACATCTCGCAAGGCGGGTGCCAGTTGCTCGTGCCGATCCCGATCCATGTCGGGGACATCTACTTCGTCTCCTTCGACCGCGCGGAGCTGGATGTGCCGCCCGCCTTCGCCCGCTGCATGAGATGCCGCGTGGTCCGCGAGGATGCGTTCGAGGTGGGGATGGCCTTCTTCGCGCCGGTCGAGCTCCCGCGCGGGATGTCCGACCGCGCCACACTGCTCGACTAGTCCGGGGTTCCGTGGGTTCGGTTACGCCACCAGAGGGGGAAGCACGAGTGAGCGCCGCGGTCGGATCTTCTCAAGCAGTCGCGGACCCACCGCCGTCCGCGCCGACCGGCGCCGGGTACGACCGGCTGCCCGCCCTGGCGCGCGCATCGGCGACGCCCGGGCGCTTCATCCGCGCCGCGGTCGCGGAGATCGCATCCCACTTCGGCTCGCCACTCGTGTCGGTCTCGGCGCGGATGGGCGCACGCACCCTCCGCGACACCGTCGAAGGGGAGGGCGCCGTCAGTGCGTGGCGCGATGTCTCCTCGCAGATGCTCCTCACCGCCGAGGCCGAGGGGCGCGCGATCGGACGCCTCTATGAGGTAAGAGACAGCCGGCGCCGACTCGCGGTCGTGGCCTGCCCGTTCCGCGGCGCCGATCTCTCCGGAGCGCTGGCCCTGTGCGTGTGGGCGCAGGACGCCGACGACCTGCCGGCCCACCTCGCGGAACTGCGATCGCTGGCCACCCTCATGGCGCACCTCAGCGGCTCGATTGCTGCCGCCGCGCCCGGTCCGTCGTCCGACGGCCCGGCGGAGGCGATCGCCAAGACCGCGTCGTACCGCTCGGTAGAAGAGTTCGCGTTCTCCGTCACCAACAGTCTGCGCACCCGCTTCGCCTGCGAGCAGGTCATCTTCGGCGTGCCCAGGAACGCCGGCGTGCGCATCCTGTCCATCTCCGGGCTGGACGAGGTCAAGCCCCGCAGCCCGGGCACGCAGAGCATCCGTCAGGCGATGGAGGAGTGTCTCGACGCCTCACGGGTGATCGAGTTCCAGATCGAAGAGGGATGGGACGAAGAGGGCGGCCGCGGACCCGCGCGACCGTCCTTCCGCCTGCACCGCCAATGGCACGAATCGACCGGCGGGGCGGCGCTGCTCTCGATCCCGCTAATGGCCGGGGACCGGGTTGTCGCGGTCGTCTCCTTCCGACGCCGCGCGGCCCAGCCCTTCAGCGCCGGCGATGTTCAGAGCATCCGGGCCCTCGTCGAACCCTACAGCGCCGCTCTCGAGCTCCTCCAGCGTGCGACGCGCGGCCCGGCCCGGGTGGCCTACGACCGAGCCCGCCAGGCCGCCTCGTTCGGACGCACCGGGCGCGGGATCCGCAAGGCGCTGACGGTCGTGGCGATCGGCGCGGGGGCCGCTTGGTTCGCGTTCGGATCGATTGAATACCGCGTGTCGGCGCCCGCGGTCGTGCGTCCGGGGGAGCGTCGCCACATCGGCGCCCCGTTCGATGGCGCCATCGCCTCCGCTTCCGTCCGCGCAGGCGACCCGGTGCGGCGCGGCGACACTCTGTGCTCGTTCGACACCCGCGCCCAGACGCTCGAAGCGGAGGGGCTCAACGCCGACGCCCGCGTTCTGCGGATGGAGTTAGAGCGTGCACTCGACGCCGGGCGGATCGACGAGGCATCGCTCCTGGACGCTCGCCTGGGCGCGCTGGAGGCCCGGCGTGCGCGGGTGGACGACCAGATCCGTCAGGGGACGGTGAGGGCGCCGTTCGACGGGACGGTGGTGCGGGGCGACCTGTCCGAACGAGTGGGCGAGGTTGTCGCGCTCGGGGAGACGCTCTTCGAGCTCGCGCCCGCGGGCGACTGGTGCGTCGAGGTCCGGGTGCCCGAGCACGCCGCCGACGAGGTCGAGGCGGGCGCCACGGGCTCGTTCATGTGGGGATCCCGGCCGGGCGAACGCGTGTCTCTCAGCGTCGAGCGCGTCACGCCGACCGCCGAGCCAATAAACGGGCGCAATGTGTTCGTGGTCCGGGGCGGCCTGAGCGCTGCTCCCGCCTGGCTGCGCCCCGGGATGGAGGGGCACGCCGCCATCAGCGCAGGGCGGCGCCCGGTGTGGTGGGTCGTGCTGCACCGCGCGATCGACGCGGTCCGCGCGGAGTTCTGGCTGTGAGCGCCCCATCCCTGGAGGACCGGCTGGCGAAGGTTGTGGTCGAGCCCCGCGCCGACCTCGTCGTGTCGCGGCATGTCTTCAGGGGCGCGCCGGCGTACATCGTCCGCGACCCGGTCACATTCGAGACGCACGCCCTTGAGCCGCGCGAGTACGCGGTCTTCGCTGAACTGGGACGGGGAGAGGCGCTGGGCGCCGTCGCCGACCGCCTCGTGCGCGAGGGCGCGATGGACGCCGCGGAGCGGAGCGACTTCTTCGAGTTCGTCCTCTCGCTGCACCGCATCGGCCTGCTGGCGCTGCCCGTGTCCGACGGGAAGTCACTCTTCGAGCGCTACGAGCGCAAGCGCGGGATGCGCCGCAAGTCCCTGGCCATGAGCGTGTTCTTCCTCCGCGCGCCGCTGTGGAACCCCGATGCCTTCCTCGACCGGACCGTGCGATGGACCCGCTGGCTGTTCACCCGCTGGGCGCTCGGGGTCTGGGCCTTGCTGATGCTGGCCTGCGCAGTCCTCGTGGTCGCCCGGTGGGACGACCTCCGCGCGCCGCTGCTGACCGTGATGGAGTTCAACAACCTTCCGCTGCTGTGGGTGGTGCTGGTCGGGCTCAAGGTGCTGCACGAGTTCGGTCACGCCTACGCCTGCAAGGCCTTCGGTGGGCCGGTGCCCGAGATGGGCGCCTTCTTCATCGTCGGCACCCCGTGCGCGTATGTCGACGCCTCGGCCTCATGGGGGTTCCCTTCCGTGCGTCAGCGACTGGCCGTCTCGCTCGCGGGGATGTACATCGAGTCGCTGTGCGCCGGCGCGGCCCTGTTCGTCTGGGCCGCCACGCCGCCCGGGCTGCTCAACTCGCTGGCGTACCAGGTGCTCCTGCTCGCCTCGGTCGTCACGCTCGGGTTCAACCTCAACCCGCTGGCGAAGTTTGACGGCTATTACATTCTCTCCGACCTGCTCGGCATCCCGAATCTCCGCCAGCGCGCGTCCGAGCGCCTCCTGGCCATGTTCAACCGGGTGGCGCTGGGCATCCGCGATCCCGCGCCGCCGGGGACGCTCCCGGGCAGGGTGCTGCTTGCGGGTTTCGGGCTCGCGTCGAGCGTCTATCGCGTGATGCTCGTCGTCTCGATCAGCGCGATGATCGCAACCAAGTTCTTCCTGATCGGTGTCGGCCTGGCGGGCGTCTACTTCGTGAACACCGTAGCCGGGATGATGCTGCGGTCGGTCCGGTACCTGTGGTGGTCGCCCGCGACAAGCCGGGTCCGCGCCCGGGCCGTGCTGGTGAGCGCACTGGGGCTTGGGCTGCTCCCAGTGATGGGCGCGATGCTCCCGGCGCCCGGCGGCGGTCAGGCCTGGGGCGTGCTCGAGCGGGAGCGCGTGGTGGTGATCCGGGCGTCCGAGCCCGGCACTGTGTCGTGGCAGGCCCGACCGGGGCAAACCATCGAGCCGGGGACGCCAGTGGCGATCGTGGAGAACGCAGCGATCACCCATGCCGCACTTGTCGGCGCTGCAGACCTTGAACTGGCCTCGCGAGAGCACCGCCGTGCCGATTCGTCCGGCGCCGGCGCGAGCGCTATCGGCGCCGAGCGCTTCATCGCCGCGCAGGCCCGGGCGGCAGAGGCCTCCGACCGCGCCGCGAGACTGGTGCACCGCGCCTCCTGTTCGGGTGATGCCGCCCGGATGCCCGCGCCGGACCAGCCCGGACGACCCGTCAGGGCCGGAGAGCCGCTGGCGGAGGTGGTGTCGGGCGGCTGGATTGTCGAGCTGGTGATCGACGAGGAGGCCCTGCTGAGCGCCCGCCTCGCGCTCGGCGAGCCGCTGGAGTGCCGCGTCGCCACGCGGCCGGATCGGGTGATCAACGCGCGGATCACGAGCATCGAGCCCGCGGGAGCGCGTGACGCGATCGATCCGCGGCTCACGCAGGAGGGCGTCAACGCCGTCCCGGTCTCCCCACCGCAGGGTGGCCGGACCGCGGGCCGTGCGTATTTCCGGCTCGTCGCGTCAATCGACGAAACGACAGCGCCAGCCGGCGCTCTGCGGCGCGGCGCGTCGGTCCGGGCCCGGCTCGAGGCCGAGTACGAGCCGCTGGCGAGCGCGCTGGGCCGGCGCGTCGTCCGATTCCTGAACGACTTGAGGAGCCGATAGGGGAAGCACCATGCACAACCATCGTGCGGCGATCATCGTGGGAGCCGGCCTGCTCATCCTCGCGTGGGTGGAGCCGATCGCCCTGGCGCGCGGGGCGGACACGCCGCCCGCCAGCGCCCACGCACGCGCGCCGCGGACTCTCCCGGCGATTGTGCGCCCGGCCCGGGATGTCATCCTCGGCGCGCCCCAGGACGGCGTCCTGCTGAGCGTGCTGGTCTCCGAGGGAGAGCGGGTCGCCCAGGGCCAGGTGCTCGCGTCGCTCGACGACCGCGCCGCGCGTGCTGCCGTTGCCCTCGCCGAGTCCGAGGCCGCGCGCACCGCGGACCTGCGCCGGGCCGAGTCCGACCTGGCCCACGCACGCACCCGCCTTGAGCGCCTGCGCACAAGCGCCCAAGGCGGCGGTGCATCCTCCATGGAGATCGACGACGCCCAGCGGGCCGTCGACCGCGCCGAGGCCGACCGCGACAGCGCGATCGAGCGCATCGAGAGCGCCCGCCAGCGCCTTGCGCTGGAACGCGCACGACTCGATCAGCACGCGATCGCCGCGCCGTTCGCCACGCGCCAGCTCGCCGACCTCGGCGCGCGCGTGATCAAGATCGAGGCGATCGACGGTGATCCGTACCGGCAGCTGCTCACGCGCGGTCTGCTCGCGGTGAAGACCAATGCGGGCAAGGAATCGATCTGTCTCGACCTGAAGAGCGTGGACGGCCGCGCCATCGCACACGACCTCGTGCGCCGCGTGGACGTGCTCGTGCACAACTACCGCCCCGGCGTGCCCGAACGCCTCGGCATCGACTACGCGAGCGCGCGCGCGCTGAACCCGCGGCTGATCTGGGTCTCGGCGAACGGTTACGGCCCCGACGGACCGAGCGCGCGCAGGCCGGTGACGCATCCCGTCGCTGGCGCGGCGATGGGCGGCGCCGGCCACCAAGGCGCCGCCACGCTGGCGCGCGAGCACGAGACGCTCGCGGAGATTCGCGAGGGCGCGCGCCAGTTGATGCGCGCGAATGAGGCGAACCCGGACCCCAACACTTCGGTCGTGCTCGCCGCGGCCGTCTCGCTCGGCCTGCTGGCGCGCGAGCGCTTCGGGAGCGCGGGCGCGATCTACACCGACATGCTCACCGCCAACGCCTGGGCGAACGCCGACGACTTCCTCGATTACGCGGGCAAGAAGGCACGGCCGCGCGTGGACGAGGCGCTGCTCGGCTTCGGCCCGACCTATCGCCTCTACGAGGCGC
>DOJA01000288.1:18255-18624 GCA_003511945.1 Phycisphaerales bacterium
CTTCGCGAGCGAGTCGGCGCGCGCCTCCAACGCGGCAGCGCTCGAAGCGGAGTTGGCGAGCGCGCTGCGCACGCAAGACGCCGACGCCTGGCAGCAGCGCGCGCTCGCGGCGCGCGTTCCGCTCGTGCGCGCCGACGCCACCGACCCCGGGCAGCTGTGGGCGCACCACCCGCACGTGCGCGAGAACGGCTTCGTGCAGCCGACGCGCCACGCGCGCTTCGGCGACGTGCTGCGCTGGGGGCCGCTCGTCAGCGTGAACGGCTTTGCGCCGAGCTACGGCGCGGGCGCGCTCGCCGGCGACTGCACCGACGCGCTCCTGCGCGAGATCGGGCGCAGCGACCCTGAGATCGCGCGGCTGCGCGCTCAGCG
>DOJA01000191.1:0-143 GCA_003511945.1 Phycisphaerales bacterium
GAGGGGGTAGGTCATTCTGTGAGCGGCCCTATGTCGGAGAGTGAGCCCCACCCCGAGCGCCTGGGCGCACGCGCAACGGAGTTCTCCAGATGGTCGGCATGGTGAGCGTGGTTGCCCTGATGCTCGCGCTGCTGCTCGCGGCC
>DOJA01000191.1:214-709 GCA_003511945.1 Phycisphaerales bacterium
CTCGCGCTGCTGCTCGCGGCCCTGGAGGTCGGCTTCCGCGCCGGGCGCTCGCGGCGGAAGGAGGACCGCGACAAGTCCTACCTCGGCACGGTCCAGGGCGGCGTGCTGGGCCTGCTCGGGCTGCTGCTGGGCTTCTCGTTCGCCGGCGCCGCCACGCGTTTCGTCGAGCGCCAGGATCTCATCGTCCAGCAGGCCAACGCCCTGGGCACGGCCTACCTCCGCGCCGACATGCTCGGAGAACCCTCGCGCTCCGCCCTCCGTCAGGGGCTGCGCGACTACACCGACGCCGCCATCAACCTCTTCAAGGAGGGCGGCTCGACCCTGACGCCCGCGCAACTGACCTCGCTCGAGTCCCGCCACGCCCCCATCTGGAGCGCCGCCGTCGAGGGCGTCCGCGCCGACCCTGTGATCGGCGTGCTCGTCCTGCCGCCCGTCAACGAAGTGATCGACCTCTTCAGCGTCCGCGTCGCGTCCGCCCGCCGGCACCTGCCGCCC
>DOJA01000191.1:782-1015 GCA_003511945.1 Phycisphaerales bacterium
CCGCCCGCCGGCACCTGCCGCCCATGGTGCTGGGCCTGTTGCTGGCGTGCGCCCTGATCGCCCTGTTCACCGTGGGCTACGGCGCCGGGCTGACGAACCAGCGCCACCTCCTGATGACGCTGACGCTCGCGGTGCTGGTGTCGACCGCCCTCGCGACGACCCTCGACCTGGACTACCCCCGGCGCGGGGTGATCACGCTGAGCGACGCCCCGCTGATCGACGCCCGGCGGGGG
>DOJA01000191.1:1104-5830 GCA_003511945.1 Phycisphaerales bacterium
TAGAGAGGGGGCGGAGTGGGGGCGGGGGTCGGCCGCGTCCATGACACTCCGCGTTCGTCATCGGGCCGGCGCGCACCGAGCCGCGAGCATCAGATGATTTCCACCGGGAACTCTGAACAACCCGCGCAACCACAGGGCTGAATGAAGCGAATGCCTTTCCGGCGTGCGTCGCACGCTGGCGGAGGGAGCGATTCATGGCCGAGCGGACCAACGCGGAACCGGGCTTGATCGACGGGATGACGGCGGACCTCGGCGGGCCGCTTGCCCCTCACACCGCCGTCACCCAGCCGATCATCGCGTTGAGCAGCAGCGCCGCCAGCGCCGCTGAAGCCAGCCACACGCGCACCCAGAACCAGCGCTCGCCCACTGGCGCGCCGGCGCGGGGCGGAACCGCGCCAAGCCGCCCGATCGTCGCCCCGCTCCGCGGGTCCTCCCCGCGACGGGCCGCGTCCTGCACGATCGCGATGACAAGGTTCGCTTCGAAGGGCGAGAGCCCGCGCCGGGCCGCGTCATCGATCAGCCAGCGCCGGCGTTCTGCGCGGAGCAGCGCCGCGCGACCGCCCTCCAGTGCCGCCGAAGCACGCTCCGCCAGCGCGTGACGCAGGTCGGTCGGGGAGATGGACGGACCCGCGGCCCGCCGGTTCTCCTCCTCTACTGCCCGGCGCGCCAACACCTCGTCCAGCGGCCTGTCGCCCTCGCTCGCCGCCAGGCGCAGGCGCGGATCCGACCGGGGCAGGCGGCGCACGCCCGGGGTTGCTGACGGGATGTTTGTGGTGTCGCGCACGCCGGGTGACTCGCAGACCATCGCGCCGGGGCGGGCGGGGCGACTCTGCCCCGTCGCCCACCGTCTTCCCGCGTCCCTGCGGCTTGGCGAACACGCCGACCTTCCCTGTGGTAGGAATCATGCCATGACCCACGCTCCGGGGCCAGCGCCGAGTCACCTATCCGAGGGATCGCCCCCGTCCGATAACGCGCTGCCCACGGTGCAATCGTCAATGACCCCCGAGGCGTTCGTCGACGGCGTGGCGCGGCTGTCGCGCCAGGGCAAACTGCCGGGCTTCGAGCGCCGTCCCGCCGAAGACCAGTCGGCGCGTTCGTTCCGGGTGCTCGCTTTCGGAGGGGTGTTCGATCACGAGTTGTGCGCCTCGGTCCGTCCGGCCCCGTCCGGCGCCGGCGGCGTACTCGCGACATTCTCGCTTCGCGTGCTGCGGAAGACCCCGGCGATCCTGCTTGGGGTGCTCGCGCTGACGCTCTGGCCCGGGCTGCCGCTGACCGACTCGATGCTGCGTCTCACATTCGGCTGGTACGACCGACTGGGTGTGCAGACCTGGTGGTGGTACCTGCCGCTGTGGGCGATCTCGCTCCCGCCGCTGCGGACCCAGTGGAAGCGCGCCCGGGCAGAGGCCCGCGCCGACGCGCTGAAACAGATCGAGAAGATCGCCGGCGCGGTCAGGGGCTGACCGCATCAACCGGGTTCGAGCGCTCAACGAGCCGCTTGAACGCCATCACCACCAGCGGCAGCACCATGGCGTCGTCCGCCCACCCCAGAACCGGGATCAGGTCCGACACCAGGTCCAAGGGCATGACGAGATAGGCCAGCCCGAGGACCAGCAGCACCCGGGCCGCCAGAGGTGTGCGGGGGTTGCGCCAGGCGGACCACAGGGCCATCGCACCCTGGCGGAGGGCGATCAGGGCGGAGATTGCCGGGAGCGGCGCTTTCATCACCTGACACCATTCGGGATCGACTGTCTCGCTTTCAGACCGGGTTTAGTTTGGTTTCTGTTTGGATAACCATCCGGCGGTGCGGCAGCGTGAAAGGGGGAGGGCTCAGTTCCCATGAACAGAGTGACAAGTGTGACTTCACACTTTGTATAAACCCCCGATGCGCATGCGCGACCTCTCATCCCGTTCCGGCCTGGCCCCGAGCACGATCCACCATTATTTTCGCTCGGGGCTGATGCCGCAGCCCGAACGGACGGGTCGGAACGCGGCGCTGTACTCCCAGGATCACCTCGACCGGCTGGGCGCGATCCGCTGGATCCAGTCCCGGTTCAGCGGGCGCTTGTCGCTCGCGCGGATCCGGCGCGTGCTGGAACTGGTGGACCAGGGCGTGCCGATCGAAGTGGCGACGGCGCTGCAGGACGCCGTGCTGGGAGATTCTGAGCGGCCCGCGGACCCCCGACACCGGCTCAGCTTCGAGGAGTTGAGCGCTCAGTCCGGGGTCGCGCCGGACCTTCTGCGTCGCTTTGTGGAGGCCGGGCTGGTGCGCTCCGCCCCTGCGCGCGCCGAGGAGCCCCCGTTCGACGAGGCCGACGCCGCCGTCGCGCGACTGCTGGGTGGCGCGGTGGCCTCGACGGGCCTGTCGCCCGAGTCGGCGGCGCCCATCGCGGAGGCCATCCGCGCCCAGAGCCGGATGGAGATGGACCTGCGCAACCGCGTCGTCGCGGGCCTGTCGCCCGCCGACAGCGCCCGGACGACGCTGCTCCTCCAGGACCTGATCAACCGGCTTCGCCCGTACCTCTTTGCAAGGGCCAGAGAACATGACATTGCTGAACTCGAACGACGCTGACAGCGCGGACCACCGCGCGGATGAACGGATCCTGTGGGCCCGGGCCGCCGGCGTCCTTGCGCTGGCGGCGGCGGGGCTGTACCTGTTCGTCGTGCTGGTGCGCCTGCCGGGCTTCGTCGATCGCCCGCTCTCGTTCGCGCTGGGGCCGCTCATGGCGCTGGGCTCCTACGCCGGCGCCCGGGCGCTGACGCTGCAACGGCGCAACCTGGCGGCGGAGCTGGGCGGGGTCGCGGGCGTCATCGCCGGGGCGATGCACAACGCCATGATGGTGGTGCAGCAGACGATGTTCGCCTTCGCGGGGCGCGCGATCCGGGCCGCCGAGAGCGACGAGGCCAGGGAGGCCCTGCGGACCGCCTATCGCGCGACCAACTCGGTTCAGCTCGGGCTCGACATCGCCTGGGACGGCTTGATCGGGGTCTCGACGGCGCTCTTCGGCGTGGCGCTGCTGAAGTGGGGGCGGAAGTCCGCCGCCTACGGCGTGCTGGGCGTGCTCGTCGCGCTGGCCTTCTACTCCAACAACATGGTCACCTTCCCGACGCCCCCCGCCGACGGCGGATCCATTGACCTCGGCCCGCTCGCGGGCTTCTGGTTCCTGGGGTTCGGGATCATCCTGTGGTTCCGGTTCGGTCGGCGCCCGAAGTCGTGAAGATCCCACCCCTGACACCCAAGGAGTCTGCCATGAGATCAATCCTGCGCCTGTCGTTCGCCTCGCTGCTGCTCGCTTCCGTCGTGGGCTGCGCCTCCGGGCCGTCGGAGGAAGGCCCGGTGCGGATCGGGGTCGGCGACACCGCCCCCGACTTCACACTCATCGACACCGCCGGTGCGAGCCACACCCTCGCCGACTACAAGGGCCGGGTGGTCGTGCTGGACTTCTGGGCCACCTGGTGCGGCCCGTGCATCGGCCAGATGCCCAAGCTCAAAGGCCTGCACGAAAAGTACGGCGAAAAGGGGTTGGTGATCCTCGGCGTCCACTCGGCCACCGGCGCGGACAAGATGGAGAAGTACGTCACCGACGAGAAGCTCCCCTGGGCCTTCGCCAAGGACGAAAAGCGATCCTTCTCGCAGGCGTTTTCGATCCAGTTCATCCCCTGCTATTTCCTGGTCGACAAGAAGGGCACCGTGCGCGTCGCCGGCGCCAATCGCGACAATCTGGAAGAAATCATCCAGCAACTGCTGAAGGAAGATGGAAAGCCCGTCGATCCGAAAGAGCTCGTGGGCAAGTTCCCCAAGGCGGTGGACAAGAAAGTCTTTGCCGCCAGCGACCTGCGCGGCAAGGCGGCGCCGAAGCTCGAAGTGGAGCAGTGGCTCGGTGAAGCGCCCAAGACCGAAGGCAAAGTCGTGCTCATTCACTACTGGGCCACCTGGTGCAACTCCTGCGCGGGCATGGTCGCGCGTTACAACCAGTTGCAGGAAACCTTCAAGGACGATCTGGTCATCATCGGCATCACCGACGAGCCGGCTGACGAAGTGAAAAGCTGGGTCGACAAGACCACGATCGGCTACGCGCTGGCGGTCGATTCCAAGAACAAGATGAAGGACGCCATCGGCGTGCAGGCGATCCCCCATGTGGTCATCATTTCCTCCGACGGCATCGTGCGCTGGCAGGGCATGCCCTACAGCTCCGTCGACCGCCTGGGCGAGGACACGCTCCGCAAGATCATCGCCGCCGACCCCGCCGCCTTCGCCCGCAAGGAAAAGAAGTCCGCGGCCAAGTGAGCAACGGCCGGCAATCCGTATCATTGGTGCATGGCCACCCCCTCCGATCCGAGCATCTTCGACCGCGCCCTGTTCATGGAAAACACCATGGATGACGTGGAGTTGATCCACGACCTGGTGCAATCGCTGGAGCAGTCCTGGCCGCCGAGCGAAGCGGACCTGCAAGCCGCGATCGCCGCCGGCGACCCCGCCCATCTGGATCGCGCAGCCCACCGGATCAAGGGCGCAGTCAGCGCGTTCTTCGCGGGCAAAGCGCGGGAAACTGCCGCCCAGTTGGAAGCGCTCGGCCGCGGCGGCAGCGTCACCGGCGCCGCGGCGATGTTCGAGAAACTACAGAAGGAAATGGCGGAATTGCTGGCGGCGCTGAAAGCGCTGTGATCGAAGCAGGGTGCGTCATGTGGTCCATCGCACTTGTTATGCAGGGTGCCACGGGCAAGCGGA